>JBAUHP010000123.1:0-3331 GCA_049680345.1 Albidovulum sp.
GCACGCCCCCGGGGATAATTTGGTCAGCATTACCTACAGCACCGTGCTTGGCGCAAGCATCCCGACATTCATGACCGGCATCACCGATCTTGCGATTGCCTGGATCAACGGGCAGCCGCATCTTTACTCGGCCGCCCGCCCCGGCCCGGGCGCCGGATATGCGGTTTTCAACATCGCCAATGCCTCTGGCCCCGCCAGCCTTCTGGCCGTGCAAGGCTACTCTGCGCCGGTTGATCACAATACGACACCCGGCATTGCGGTCATTGCCAATGGCAGCGGCGGCACGTTGATTGCCGGTGGCCTTACCCCCTGGGGCTGGGCCAGTTACACATTGTCATCAAGCGGCAGTTTCGGCGCTGCCCAGAATTACCCGTTCATTATCGATCCGACTGCGGTCGAGGCGTTCAGTTCGGGCGGCAATACCTATGTCTACCTCGCCGATGATCAGACCGGCCTGCCCCATGCTTACCTCTTGGGCGGCGGCGGCGGGTTGACCGGGCTTGCGGATCTGCCGCCATCGGCCGCCCCGGGGGCCCTTGTCGAGGACATGACAATCGCCGCCACCTCGGGCGGCAATTTCTTGCTGTCGGTCTCCGCGGGATCGAATGCGATCTATTCCTATGCCATCGCGGGCGACGGCAACCTGACCTATAGCGCCGAGCTGACTGTCGATTCAGGCGTTGGAATGTCGAAACCCACAGGGATTGAGACGGTGACTTTGCACGGCACCACCTATGCCGTGGTCGCCGCTTCCCAAAGCTCTTCGCTTTCGGTGTTTGAGCTGTTGCCCAGCGGCGCGTTTATCGCGGTCGATCATGTCGTTGATAATCTGACCACCCGCTTTGCAGGTGCCACAGCACTCAGCACGCTTCAGGTCGGGGACCGGGCCTATGTGCTGGTCGGCGGGTCGGATGATGGTGTCGATGTGATGACCATGCTGCCCGACGGTCGGCTTATCCATCTTCTGACCATCCAAGATACCGCAGGCATGACGCTTGCCGATGTCACCTCGATCGCGGTGGCGAAAATCGGCGCTCGGGTTGAGGTATTCGTGGCCAGCGCCACGGAACCCGGGATCACCCAGCTTGATCTTGATCTTGGCACCCAAGGCGTGTCGATCCACGGCGCGGCGGGTGTGCAGACCGGCAGCGCCAACAACGATCTGCTTTACGCGGGATCAAGCACCACCACCATCTACGGCGGCGCGGGTGATGATATTTTGGTCGCCGGTGGCACCGCAGGCTCGGCCGTGCTTTACGGTGGCGCGGGGCGCGATATTTTCGTGCTTGGCAGCAGCCCCACCACGCTTCAGATTGCTGATTACGAAGTTGGGATCGACAGGCTGGATCTCACCTCATTCCTGTTGCTGCGCAACACCGGCCAGCTTGCCATCACCTCGACCGCCTCTGGCGCCGATATCACCTATCTGAACACGACCATTCACGTCGAAAGCGCCAGCGGCAACCCAATCGCGGCCAATGCTTTTGCGCAAAGCCAGCTTTTGCCGCTGACCCGGTTTTCGCCTGATGAAACCGTCAAACAGATCATCGGAACCAGTGGCGACGATACGTTGATCGGCACTGCCGCTGACACCAGCATTCTGGGGCTTGATGGCAATGACAGCTTGGTCGGCAATAGCGGTCAAGATACTTTGGTAGGTGGTTCCGGGCATGATCACATGACCGGCGGTGCCGGGAATGATGAGATTTGGGGCGATGTCGGGAATGACAGCGCCACGGGCAACGCGGGCAATGACCTTGCATATGGCGGCGACGGCGATGATGTGCTTTCGGGCGGGCTTGGCGCAGATACCCTTTACGGCGGCATGGACAACGATCTGCTAAGCGGTGACGATGACAACGACATCCTTTGGGGCGATCATGGCAATGATACGCTGAACGGCGGCGCGGGCATTGATCTTTTGTACGGCGGTGTTGGCGATGATCTGATCGACGGCGGTGATGGGAATGACACCCTATGGGGCGAACAAGGCAATGACACGCTGAACGGCGGCTTGGGCATTGATGTTCTTTACGGCGATATTGGCGATGATCTGCTCGACGGCGGTGGTGGAAATGACACGTTGTGGGGCCAAGACGGCAATGACAGTCTTTTAGGCGGGGCCGGCAATGACACGCTTTACGGCGGTAACGGCGATGACGATCTGGCCGGTGGCGACGGAATTGACCAATTGGCAGCAGGCGCAGGCCACGACACGCTTTCGGGCGGGGCGGGCGATGACACATTATGGGGCGGCGCGGATGGCAATTATCTTGACGGCGGGGCCGACAACGATCTGATCTATGGCGGCGCGGGCAATGACACCGCATTGGGCGGCGATGGCAATGACGTCATTTGGGGTGCGGCGGGCAATGATCAGCTTTTTGGTGGCCAAGGCAACGACGCCATAGCCGGGCAGCTTGGCGCCGACACCATTTATGGCGACGACGGCCAAGACACGCTGGCCGGATTGGAGGGGGACGACTGGATTTACGGCGGTAACGGCCATGACGTTCTATATGGCAACGACGGCAATGATCGTCTTTTTGGCGGCGACGGTTACGATATTATCTATGGCGAAAATGGGAACGACACCATTTATGGCGATCTCAAGGGCGACTACATTTTGGGCGGCGCCGGCAACGATCTCCTTTTTGGTGGCGAAGGCATCGATTACATTCTTGGCGATGCAGGGAATGACATCTTGTATGGCGATGACGGCGATGACTATCTTGTGGGCGGGGCTGGCATCGACATCTTGCTTGGCGGCGCGGGGAACGACAATTTCTACGGCGGCAGTCAGACCGATTATTTCCTTTTCACTACGGCCAGTGAAATCGGCAATTGGTATGTATCTGACATAATCCGCGACTTTCAGTCAGGCCTCGACAAACTCTATTTCTACGGCATGGGAATGCACTTCGGCGGTCAGGGTCTGCTGACCGGCAGTGCCGGCCAGCTGCGCTATATTCCGGTGCCCGGCGGCACTAAGCTGATGGGCGATATCAACGGCGACAGCTACGCCGATTTCGTCTTGCAGATCGATAACGTTCAATCGCTTTATTATACCGACTTCATACTTTGATTGCGCCTGCGACACGCTGACCGCCTCTGCACCCATCGCCATGGTTGCCTTGGCGCGCGCTTATCGCCATGATCGCGCCAATTGACGGGGGATAATATGCGGAAGTTTCTGGTTGTGCTGGATGATAGCAGGGAATGCCTCAATGCGATGCGTTTTGCAGCCCTGCGGGCGGCGCATACCGGGGCCGGGGTGACGATCTTATCCATCATACCGCCCGAGGAATTCCAGCATTTCATGGGTGTGGCC
>JBAUHP010000124.1:0-7908 GCA_049680345.1 Albidovulum sp.
GTGTCTTTGGGGGTTGAGATCGTCGATGTGCGCCTGCGCAAGACCGACCTTCCTGCACAAAACCTTGATGCAACTTTCGCGCGGATGCGGGCCGAACGTGAACGCGAGGCCGCAGACGAAGTGGCGCGCGGGAATGAGGCAGCACAGCGTTTGCGCGCCCTTGCGGACCGCACGGTGATCGAACTTGTGTCGGACGCCCGACGCCAGTCCGAGATTGCCCGAGGCGAAGCCGATGCCAAAAGCAACGCGATCTTTGCCCAAGCCTACGGTGCCAACCCGGAGTTCTTTGGCTTTTACCGCTCACTTTCCGCTTATCGGTCATCGCTTCAGGCCGGAAATTCGACCATGGTGATGTCACCGGACAGCGAATTCTTCGATTATCTGAAGTCGTCAAGCCAAGACGTGCCGGTGCCTGCCAATTGATAAAGCAGCGGGTGTCTGACAAGCGACCATTGGCATGACCTGGACAGTTGTGGTCATGGCATTGGGGCTGGTTGCGGTATTTGAGGGGCTGGTGCTTGCACTGGCCCCTAACCGAATGGAAGAGCTTTTGGCCTTTATCAGCAGCCTTTCGCTTGAAAGCCGCCGAAACCTTGGGCTGGGCATTATTGCTTTGGGGGTTGGTGTGATTTGGCTTGCGACGCGGCTGGCGGGCTGACAAGTTGGCGCCCATCACGCCCAATTGATGTTATATGACGGTCTTTGAATTGCACTTTGCCGTACCTACATCATGATGGACCTCGTCGGGTATTTTACCCGACATCGTCGACGCAGTCGGGTATCGTACCCGGCAACCGATCAGATTTCAGGAGTTCGCTGTGACCGATCAGCCCTATGCAATAACCGCCGCCGCCCCTCTGCCCCGCGCACTTTTACGGGCGATGTGGCTTGCGTTGGTTTCACTCGTATTCATCGCCGCACAGGTGGTGCAAACCTCGGCCGCAAATGCGCCCGACAGTTTTGCCGATCTGGCGGAGAAGGTCAGCCCTGCGGTGGTCAATATCACCACCTCCATGGTCGTAAAGGCCCCGACCGGCCCCGGCCCGATCGTTCCGCCCGGCTCGCCATTTGAAGATTTCTTTAACGAATTCAACAACCAAGCACCGGACGGGCAGCGCCAGCCGCGCCGGTCCAATGCGCTTGGCTCGGGCTTCGTGATTTCGGCGGATGGTTATATCGTCACCAATAACCATGTCATCGAAGATGCTGATGAGATCAGCATAGAATTCTTTTCCGGCGAAAAGCTGGATGCAAAGCTGATCGGCACCGACCCCAAAACCGATATCGCGCTTTTGAAGGTCGAAAGCACGGAACCCTTGCCCTTCGTGTCCTTCGGCAACAGCGATGTGATGCGGGTTGGCGATTGGGTTATGGCGATGGGTAACCCCCTGGGGCAGGGATTTTCGGTTTCCGCCGGTATCGTCTCGGCGCGCAACCGCGAGCTTTCGGGGACTTACGATGATTTCTTGCAAACCGATGCGGCGATCAACCGGGGCAACTCGGGCGGGCCGTTGTTCAATATGGACGGCGATGTGATCGGCGTGAACACCGCGATCTTGTCGCCTAATGGCGGATCAATCGGCATCGGCTTTTCGATGGCTTCGAATGTTGTGTCCAAGGTCACGAACCAGTTGCGCGAATTCGGGGAAACCCGGCGTGGCTGGCTTGGGGTGCGCATTCAAGATGTCACCCCGGAAATGGCCGAGGCGATGGATCTGGCCGACGCCAAGGGCGCTTTGGTCAGCGATGTGCCCGATGGCCCGGCAAAGGATGCGGGGGTAAAATCCGGCGATCTGATCACGTCTTTTGACGGGGTTGATGTGGAAAACTCTGGCGAATTGGTGCGCCGGGTCGCGGATACCGAAGTGGGCAAGGCGGTACCGATTGTGGTGTTGCGCAACGGCGAAAGCCAGACGCTGTCGATCACGCTGGGGCGCCGTGAAGTGGCCGAAGGGACACCGGTTCCGGTCAAGGCCACACCAGATGAGCCGATCAAGAAAGACATTCTTGGCCTGACACTAGAGGTGCTGAGTGATGAGCAACGCAGCCAGATCGGCATCCCGCAAGACATCTCGGGCCTGTTGGTCGCCGATATCGACCAGACCAGCGAAGGCTTTGAAAAGGGCCTGCGTGCGGGTGATCTGATCACTGAGGTTGGCCAGCAAAAGGTCGCCTCAATCGCGGATTTCGAGGCGCGCGTGCAAGAGGCAAAGGATGCCGGGCGCAAGTCTATCTTGCTGCTTATCAACCGTGGCGGTGACCCGCGCTTTCTGGCGCTGTCGGTCGAGTAAGCGTTAAGCGTTCATGACCAACAAAAAGGCGTCCCTCGGGGCGCCTTTTTAGTTATGCGCCACCTTGGGTTTCATGCCGTTGCGGCCCGTCGCAAAGATATAGACGGCAAGGCTGGCCACCACCACCGCCCCGCCGATGAGCATCGGCAAAGTCAAAGGCTCATCCACGCCATACCACACGCAAATCGGCCCCAAGACCGTTTCCAACAGCATCAACAGGTTCACATTCACCGCCGCCGTGTGGCGTGACGCCTGCGACAGTGCCATGAAGGACACCGGCAAAATCACCAGGCCGGTGACGGCAATCGCCCAGACCTCGCCTTGGGCCATGGCGGCGGGGCCACCGGCCAAGCTCATCCCCAGCACCCCCGACAAAAGCGCGCCTGTCCCGATGGCCGGCAAGATCGGCAACGCGCGATTTTGCCGCAAGATCACGAATGTCATGGCCAGAGATGCCGCAACCCCAAGCCCCGCCAAAGCGCCCAGAAGCGAGGTAAGGTTAAGCCCGATACCGCCGGTGTCATGCCCGAAAATCGCGATCCCGATCCCCAAAAACACCGCCACCGTCGCGATCCATGTCGCGCGGCCCGTGGGTTCGCCCGCGATGATCCAGGCAAAGATCGCCGCAAAAACCGGAGAGGCGGCGACCGCGAATAGAACGACAGGCACCGGTGCCACGGCGATGCCCAAGGAAAACAGCATGGCATTGGTCATATGGCACAAGATAACCCCGGCCCCTAAGGGCGTGAAAACCGCCCGCGCCCCGCCAAAGCCGCCAAGCGCCCAAGCGGTCAGCAGCACCGCCCCCATGCACAACCCGCGCCAGCCGACCATCTGCATACCGTCCATGCCCGACCACCGCATGAAAAGCGTGTCAGGCGCCAGAACCAGCGCGCCGAATGTCGCCAGCATAAGCCCGAAAAGCGGATGACGTGTCATAACAATGGGCCCCTGCCAATGATTGCGAAGTCCAAATGCGCTTCACGGTTTCTTGTTGAGATAACAGGTTTCAGAAATCCGGCAAGGAATGTTCGAAGACGGGCTTGGCAAATCCCCGAACCGCTGCTGATGACCCTTGCTGGAAACCCAGTCCATTCGTGCAAACGCCATAGTATTTGTTCTTGAAATGTTCTTGATGTTGCGGCAATGCTTCCGCTTGCACAAACCAAGAAGGCGCAGCCATGACGACCGAGGTATCCCGTCCCGATTTGCTGGTCGCCGCTATCTGCGCCATTCTTCTGAGTTCCGCCTCACTGGCCCTTGGAGACGCGCTGATCAAATTCTTTAGCGCCGACTTTGCGCTTTGGCAGATATTCACTTTGCGCTCTTTGTTGACCTTGCCGGTGTTGCTGGCGATGACGCTGCGCGCCAGAGCGACGTTCTTCCCGAAGGCGCCAGGATGGGTGATTGTGCGTAGCCTGATGCTGGTGGCGATGTGGGTGGCCTATTATCTGGCCTTGCCGCATCTGAGTTTCTCGGTGGCGGCGGCGGGGTTTTACACGCTGCCGATTTTCATCACCCTGTTTTCGGCAGCTTTCACCGGTGACCGCGTTGGGCCCTTGGGTTGGCTCGTTGTGGCCATCGGTTTTGCCGGTGTTCTTTTGATCTTGCGTCCGGACACAGCAGCATTCAGTGCCTACGCGTTTTTGCCGCTGCTGTCAGCCATACTATATGCCGCCGCCATGGTGCTGACCCGCACCCGCTGCCGGGCAGAGCATGCGTTGACCCTGTCGCTCGCGCTCAACCTCGCCTTCATCGCAATTGGCCTGTTGGCCAGCCTCTGGGCGTCGCAAATTGCGGGCGACGCGCCAGGTCGCCTGACCATGCCTTGGGCACCGATGACGGGTGCGGGGTGGGGGGCAATGGCGATTATGGCCCTTATGGTTTTGATCGGCTCGATCAGTGCCGCCTTTGCCTATCAATCGGCGCCACCTGCGATCATCGGAGTATTCGATTTCACCTATGTCGGGTTTGCGGTGGTGTGGGGGCTGGTGTTGTTCGCCGAATTGCCTGACGGCCTGACGGTTGCAGGTATGGTGATGATTGTGCTGGCCGGGGTGCTGTCTTTGCGCAACCGCTCCCGCTGAATTTACCGCCCAATGCAACTCGGGGCTGGAAGCCGGGCAAAAGCCAAGCTAGAAACACCCGGAAAATTGGCCCCGGGAAGATGCAATGGCAAAGATTACCTATGTAGAGTTTGGCGGTAAGGAACATGTGGTCGATGTGGCCAATGGGCTTACGGTCATGGAAGGTGCGCGCGATAACGGCATTCCCGGGATCGAGGCCGATTGCGGTGGTGCTTGTGCATGTTCAACCTGCCACGTCTATATCGATGAGGCTTGGGTTGAAAAGCTGCCCAAGCGCGACGCGATGGAAGAAGACATGCTTGATTTCGCTTATGAGCCTGATCCGACCCGCTCGCGCCTGACGTGCCAGCTTAAGGTGACGGATGCGTTGGATGGGCTGAAGGTCTTCATGCCCGAAAAGCAGATCTGATGCGCCTTGCCGCAGCTTTGCTTGCGGCATTCTTCGCGGGTTTTGCCGCCCATGCCGAGATTGTGGGGGCGGAATTTGCGGATCCAACACCGCGCTATGACCATGCCATTCTTGGCGATGCGCTGGAATGGGGCACGCTTCGGCTGCGGTTGAAAGATGGTCGCCATCTGGCCCTGACCCTGCCCAAGACCCGGGTTTTCGAAGACACCGCCCCGCGTCTGGCCGATCTTGACGGCGACGGTGCGCCCGAGGTGATCGTGGTCGAAACCGACATGAGGCGCGGCGCGCAGCTGGCGGTTTACGGTGAGGCGGGCAAGATTGCCGCCACCAAGTTCATCGGCCAAACCCACCGCTGGCTTGCCCCGATCGGCGCCGACGATCTGGACGGCGATGGCCTGACCGAGATCGCCTATATTGAAACCCCGCATCTGGGAAAGCGTCTGAAGGTCTTTCGCCTTGAGGGGGATAGGCTGGTGCTGATCGCCCAGGCGCGTGGTTTGACCAACCACAAGATCGGCGATCCCTTCATTCAAGGCGGAATCGCTGTCTGCGCGGGGCGCAAAACCATATTGACCGCCAATGCCAATTGGACCCGGATTATTGCCACGACCTTGCAAGGCGGCAAACTGCGCTCGCATGACCTTGCCCCTTATGACGGCCCCGAAAGTTTCGGGCGCATCAAGACCTGCGGCTGAACCGGGCCGGTGGCTGAACCGGGCCGGTGGCTGAACGGGCCCGTGGTGGGGGCCTAAAGCGCGCGCCAGCCGATATCCTTGCGGCAAAACCCCTCCGGCCAGTCAATCCGCCCCACCATGTCGTAGGCTTTGGCCTGTGCCTCGGCCAAGGTGGCCCCGCGCGCGGTGATGTTCAGCACCCTTCCGCCGTTCGCGGTGGTCTTGCCATCGCGCGCAACCGTGCCTGCGTGAAAGACCATATTGAACGAATCCTCCGGCAAGGCGTCCAGCCCGCCGATCACGGATCCTTTCTGGTAGGCACCGGGGTAGCCATTGGCCGCCATCACCACTGTCAACGCATGATCATCGGCCCAGTTGACGGCAACCTCGCCCAAACGCTTGTTTGCACAGGCCAACAACAGATCCAGCACCTGCGCGCCAAGCCGCATCATCATGACCTGACATTCCGGATCGCCAAAGCGCACGTTGTATTCCACAAGCCGGGCGCGGCCGTGCTCGATCATCAGACCGACGTAAAGCACGCCTTCAAACGGGGTGCCGCGCCGCGCCATCTCGGCCACGGTGGGGCGCACGATTTCATCCATCGCCTGTGCCAGAACGGCGTCTGACAGAACCGGCGCCGGGCAATAGGCCCCCATGCCGCCGGTATTGGGGCCGGTATCGCCGTCGCCCACGCGCTTGTGATCTTGCGCGGTGCCGATGGGCAGCACGTCATCGCCGTCGCATAAGACGAAAAGCGAAGCCTCCTCGCCGGTCATGAACTCTTCAATCACGACCTCGGCACCGGCAGCCCCAAGCGATCCGCCGAACATATCGTCGATGGCGGCCAAAGCTTCGGCCAGTTCCATGGCGACGACAACGCCCTTGCCCGCCGCCAGCCCATCGGCCTTGATCACGATCGGCGCCCCTTTGGCGCGCACATAGGCCGTGGCCGCATCCGCATCGGTAAAGCGCGCATAGCCCGCCGTGGGGGCGCCGCAGGCATCGCAAATCTCTTTGGTGAAGGCCTTGGATGCCTCAAGCCGGGCGGCCGCCGCAGAAGGCCCAAAGGTCAAGATCCCCGCCGCGCGCAGGGCATCCGCAACACCTGCGGCCAGCGGTGCCTCTGGCCCCACCACGACGAAATCCACGGCGTTCTCTTCGGCGAAAACCACGACCGCCGCCGCGTCCATCACATCAATATCGGCGCATTCCGCCAGAAGGGCTATCCCGGCATTGCCCGGTGCCACGATCAGCCGGTCACATTTGGGGTTTTGTTTGATTGCCCAGGCAAGGGCATGTTCACGGCCCCCGCCACCCAGGATAAGAATATTCATGCCGTCCCCCGCTTGGCCTTGTTGCCGAAGGGTTCTAAGGTCAGCACGAACAGGATACAAGCAGCCCATGGAACTCTTCGAAGACAGCGAAAGCCCCGGTGCCGGAAACGCCCATGAATTCACCGTTTCGGAGATTTCCGGCGCGGTCAAACGCATGATCGAGGGCGAATTTGGCCATGTCCGGGT
Organism: Albidovulum sp.; assembly: GCA_049680345.1. Lineage (GTDB taxonomy): Bacteria > Pseudomonadota > Alphaproteobacteria > Rhodobacterales > Rhodobacteraceae > TMP-24. The sequence goes on from JBAUHP010000124.1 coordinate 6,985, forward strand.
GCGCGGCGAAATCAGCCGCGTGTCGCGGCCGGGGTCGGGGCATTTGTACTTTGACCTCAAGGATGACCGTTCGGTGATTGCCGCTGTCTCGTGGAAAGGGCAGGCGGCGAAAATGGCGGTGCGCCCCGAAGAGGGTATGGAGGTGATCGCGACCGGGCGGCTGACGACCTTTCCGGGCCAGTCGAAATACCAGCTGATCGTTGAAAACATCGTGCCTGCGGGCGCGGGTGCCTTGATGATGATGCTCGAAAAACGCAAAGCGGCCCTTGCCGCCGAGGGTCTTTTCGCGCCCGAGGCCAAGAAACCCATCCCCTATCTGCCCGAAGTGATCGGGGTGATCACCTCGCCTTCAGGGGCTGTCATCCGCGATATTTTGCACCGTTTGCGTGACCGGTTTCCGCGCCATGTTTTGATCTGGCCCGTGGCGGTTCAGGGCGATAAATGCGCGCCCGAGGTTGCCGCTGCGATCAAGGGTTTCAACGCGATGGTGCATGGCGGCGACATCCCGCGCCCCGATCTGTTGATCGTGGCACGCGGTGGCGGCTCGATCGAGGATCTTTGGGGCTTCAACGAAGAAATCGTGGTGCGCGCTGCTGCGGCAAGTGAAATTCCGCTGATCTCGGCGGTCGGGCATGAAACCGACACCACACTTATCGACCATGCCGCCGACAAGCGCGCCCCGACCCCCACGGCGGCGGCCGAAATGGCGGTGCCGGTGCGTCTGGATCTGCTGGCCTGGACGGCAGAACAATCGGCGCGGCTGACGCGCGCGGTGGGTTTGCGCCAAGACCAGCGCCGCCAGCGCCTTGCCGATCTGTCGCGCGCCCTTGGCCGCCCCGAGGCGCTGACAACGCCGCAGCGCCAGCGGCTTGATCTTTGGGCCGAACGGCTTGACCCCGCCTTGCGCTCTGCCGCGACCCGCAA
>JBAUHP010000125.1:0-17818 GCA_049680345.1 Albidovulum sp.
CGCGCGTATCCCAAAGCGCTTGTCTGCGGTCCAACCCCATGGAACGGAACGCATCGGCGGCGGCCAGTTTGCGCATGCTGCCTGCGTCGATCCTTGCGCGGGTCTTGAGGTCTTGCAGATCGCTATAGGGGGCCGTGCGCATATGCACCGCGCGCGCGGCCACATCTTTTCCGATACCGTCTAGCTGCCGCAAGCCCAAACGCATGGCAAAGGTACCGACGCGGGCAGGTTCCAACGTATTGTCCCAATCGCTGTAATTGACATCAGGGGGGCGAACCTCGACCCCGTGTTCTTGCGCATCGCGGACAATCTGGGCGGGGGCATAAAACCCCATGGGCTGCGCGTTCAGCAAGGCTGCGCAAAATACATCCGGGTAATGGTGCTTGATCCAGCTTGAAATATAGACCAGCAGCGCGAAACTGGCGGCATGGCTTTCGGGAAAGCCGTAGTCACCGAACCCCTTGATCTGATTGAAACAGCGATGGGCAAAATCGGGATCATAGCCACGCCGGATCATCCGCCCGACCATCTTTTCCTCCAACTCACCAATGGTGCCGCGTGACCGGAAAGTGGCCATAGCCTTGCGCAGTTGGTTCGCCTCTAACGGGGAAAATTCGGCGGCGACCATGGCGATCTTCATCGCTTGTTCTTGAAAGATCGGAACCCCCAAGGTGCGTTTGAGGATTTTCTCCAATTCCTTGGGGTCATGGCCGGGGCCGGGGGAGGGATAATCCTCAGGCTCTTTGCCGCTGCGTCTGCGCAAATATGGATGCACCATATCGCCTTGAATCGGGCCGGGGCGGACAATGGCGACCTGAATAACAAGGTCATAGAAAGTGCGCGGCTTGAGACGCGGCAGCATGTTCATCTGCGCACGGCTTTCGACCTGAAAGGTGCCCAGACTGTCGCCCTTGCACAGCATTTCATAAACCGCAGGGTCATCTTGCGGAACGCTGGCCAGATCCCATTCGGCACCATGATGCGCCTTGATCAGATCAAAGGCCTTGCGGATGCAAGTCAGCATGCCAAGGGCCAGCACATCGACCTTGAGAATGCGCAGCTCGTCAATATCGTCTTTGTCCCATTCGATGAAACTGCGGTCCTTCATTGCGCCATTACCGATGGGCACGGTGTGTGTCAGCGGCGTTTCGGTCAGAATAAAGCCGCCGACATGCTGGGACAGATGGCGCGGCATTCCGATCATCTGATCGGCGAGTTTGATCGTGCGTGAAATCAGCGGATCGCGCAGATCAAGGCCGGCCTCTGCGGCTTCTTTTGCGCCGACCTCGCGCCCCCAGCTGCCCCAGATGGTTTTGGCAAGGGCGGATGTGATGTCTTGTGACAACCCCATCACCTTGCCCACTTCGCGCAGGGCCATGCGCGGGCGATAATGGATGACGGTGGCGCAAAGGCCGGCCCTGTCGCGCCCGTATTTCGCATAGATATGCTGGATCACCTCTTCGCGGCGCTCATGTTCGAAATCAACGTCGATATCGGGCGGCTCTATACGTTCTTCCGAGATGAAGCGTTCAAACAAAAGATCGTTCTTTTCGGGGTCAACGGCGGTAATGCCAAGCACGTAACATACGGCGGAATTGGCCGCCGATCCGCGCCCCTGGCACAAAATCGGGGGGGTCACCTGGTACCGTGCATATTGGATGATGTCGTGAATTGTCAGGAAATACTGGGCAATGTTGAGCTTGGCGATCATCGCCAGTTCCTTTTGCAAGATCTTGCAGGTCTTGTCGGGCACGCCTTGCGGATACCGGTCTGCAGCACCCTTCCATGTCAGTTCGGCCAGATAGTCTTGCGGTGTGCGCCCTTCGGGGATCGTTTCTTGCGGGTATTCGTAAGAAAGTTCACGCAGATCGAATATGCATGCATCGGCCACATCGCGCGTAGCGCGGATGGCATGGGGCCATTCGGCAAATAACCGGGTCATCTGTGCCGGTGATTTTAGATAGCGTTCCGCGTTGGCTTCCAGCAAAAAGCCCGCCTTGGTGATGGTGGTCTTGTGCAAGATGCAGGTCATCACGTCTTGAAGCGGTCTGCGGTCGGGGGCGTGGTAATGCACATCATTGGTGGCAAGAATGGATAGGCCATACGCCTTTGCAAGCCGGTCAAGCCGGTTGATACGCGCGCGGTCATCGCCGCGGTAAAGATAGCTTGCCGCGATATGGCGCAGGCTTGGCAAGGCGCGCGCAAGTCCGGGCAAGGTTTTCGCGAATTGGGTCAGATCTTCGCCGGGCAGGGCGATCAGCTGTACGCCTTCCGCATGGGTGCCCAGATCCTTGCGGGTTATGTGGCAAGCCCCCTTGGCCTGCCAATCGCCATTCATATCGCGCATTTTGCCTTGCGACAGCAAAGCGCAAAGACGCCCATAGGCTGCCCGATCCTTGGGATAAGCCAAGAAAGCCTCACCCGAGGTGAGCTTTAATCTGCACCCAATCACCGGGCGCAGGCAGGCCTTGCGCGCCTCTGCATGCAAGCGCACCACCCCGGCCATTGTGTTGAGGTCAGCAATGCCGATGGCATCATAGCCCTGCGCCCATGCGGTTGCCGCCAGATCCACGGCATCCGAGGCCCCGTGCAAGAATGAAAAGCAGCTTGTGACCCCCAGTTCCACAAAATCCGCGCGGGGGTTCGGGGCATATTCGTCATCGGGCAGTTTGTGTTTGGGGTGTTGGTGATCCATATCGGGCATCAGGCAAACATCCCGTGCACGAACCAACGCGGGTCGCCGCCACGCCCATCTTCATGCAGCCCTTCGCGGTAAAGCCACAAGCGCTTGCCGCTTTGGTCCTCGATCTTGAAATAATCGCGCAACCGGGTGCCGGGGCGATCCTTCCACCATTCGGGAGCGATCCGTTCCGGCCCGGCATATCGCGCCACCTTGTGGGTTTGGCGACGCCAGATGAATTGCGCAGGTGGGCCTTCGGGCACGGCATAGACCACGCGCACCTCTTCGGGCGGAGTGAGCAGGCGGATGGGGCGATCTGATCTGACAAGGCTTTGCGCATCCGTGCTGGCCTCTAATACGGCGCCTTGGCCTTCGGCTCGTTCCGGCACATGGCTGCTGCGATACGTGGGGCGCGTGACAGCCCGCGCGCCCAGTCTTGCCACAAGACGGTCGATCAAAAGCGGAAGTTGCAGACCCTCTTCTTGCTTGCCGTCCAGCCCGATCTGCACGGTTTCCATGGGTTCGACCACGCCCGCCTCCAGCGCGATCAGATCGAAGCCAAAACCGGGATTGATGCGTTCCAGCTTGCCCTCAAAGAGGCGGTGCAGATGGGTTGCATCCCGGCTTGGTGCGGCAATGGCCGCGTCGATTGTGCTGACCTCGCCATCGGTGCGGTAGACGGTCAGATGCAGGTGGCGGCAGCCGAAGCCCTGATGGGACAGCTGCGCACAAAGATCGGCGCAAAGGGCGGGCAGATGCGCGGTCGGATCCTGGATGGGTTCGGGCAGGCGCGCTTGCGCCCTTATCCTTGGCAGCGCCTCTTTGCTTGCGACGGGTTCGGCCAAATGCCCCATAGCCTGATCCAGCCGCAGTTGCGGGTTGGCGTGAAGGGCCGCGCGGATAAAGCGCCGGGCCAGGGACAGGCGCGGCACCTGCGCCAAAGCGCCAATTGTCTTGAGGCCCAGACGGCGCAGCAACAACAGTGTATCGCCGTCCAGCCGCAACCCCGCCACCGGCAAAGGTGCAAGCTGTGGCGCGATCTGACCTTCAGCGCAAATGCTGCGGACCGGGCCAAAGCGGGCCAAAGCCCAGGCCGCGCCCCAGTTTGGCGCAACGGCCAATTGCGCCGTCAGCCCCAGCAAGGACAGGCGGGTTTCCATATCAATCAGCATGGCGGCCTCGCCCCCAAGCAGGTGATCAGACCCGGTTGTGTCCAAAATCAGCGCGTTCGGCCCATCAACGACTGTCCACGGGCACCAGCGCCTTGCCCAAAGCATCAACCGTTCCAGCGCGATGCGATCCCCCGCGACATCGCCGTATTCCACGCGCAATTCGGGGCAGATGGCTTTGACATCAACAATGCGCGCACCTTCGGCAATGCCCGCAAGTCGCGCGGCACGGTTGGTGGCATGAATGACCGGCCCGTGCTGGCCTTCCACGGCCAAAACAACCGCTACATCATCGGGCGGCGCGGCGCCTTGACGTTCCATCACCCGCTGCCACCGCTCTATCGCGAAATGGGGCAGATAAATCGACACGATCCGCCGCCCGGTCATCGCTTGCCACCCATATGCCGGGCTGTTGATGGCGCGAGCGAAACAGCTCTGCTTGCCACTGGGCTGCACCGGGGGCCGATGGGTCGTGCGGATGCGGTGCCGACGGTAAAGAGGCAATGCGCCACCGATCGCGCGCAGCACTGAGATCGGGCGAGGCGGCGCGCCGGATCAGCCAGCAGGGCATTTTGCTGGCCTCGGCCCGCAAGGCAAGCCGTTTGGTTGCCGTGAAGTTCAAGACAGGCGGATCGCCCGAAATCTCGCCAATGACTGCGGACAGGGCTTTGCAGCGCAAGCCTTCCTCCATCGCCCATAAAGCATCGGCGGGGCGGCTGACATCGACCCGGATCACAGATCTGCCGCGCAGCCCCGGCAAGTAGGGGTTGCCGGATTCTTGCCCTGACAAGCGGTCCTGCACCCAAAGAATAGGCGCTGAATTGCAAGGAAGGCGCGACAGAACAAAGCCCATAACACCCGCATCGGCTGCCGTTGTCGGGAACGCTTCGGACAAGATATGCTTGTCCGGTTTTGCAAGCTTCCCCCCAGATTTGAGCCGCAATTTTGCAATGGTTGATGTCATACACGCACAGCGAATCCCATAAATGTTCACTTTATGTTCTATTTATCTTCTGTGCTTTTAGCAACAGATTCGCGCACCGGGCAGACCTTGCCGGTTTGGTTGATATGCAAAATATTGCACCATAAGGCTGGCCTGAACTGCCTGCCTGACCGGACTGCCTGCTAAGGTGCATCCATTTCATGGATAAGCGCATCGACGATCCAGCAACCGGCCCTACCGACGAACAGGGGGTTGATCTCAACCTCGGCAAACCGGTCTGCTTGCGCGGTGATACCATCGGCAAGATCGGCCAGCATCGCGGCCAGGGCGCCAAGGTCGGCGCAGGCCGCACCACGGTAGCCGGTCAGCAATCTGGTGACACGCAAGCGCCCGAGGGCGGCGGTGATATCGGCGGTGCTGGCGGGCAAAAGAAGGGTTTCGGCATCGGCCAGCAGTTCGACCAGAACCCCACCTGCGCCAAGGGTCATGGCCATGCCAAATTGCGGATCGCGGCGAAAGCTGACGATCAGTTCGGCCAGTGGTTTGGGGGCCATCGCCTCGACCAAGAAGCGATCGGTGACGGCTTTTGGATCATGCGCCATGACAGTCTTGCGCATATTGGCCAAAGCGGCGGCCAGCGCCGATGCGCAACCGATCCCAACCGCCACGGCCCCCGCTTCGGATTTATGCGCAAGGCGCGGGCCCATCATCTTGAGCACGACGGGATAGCCGAGCGCATCGCCCGCGCTGACAACGTTGGGGCCGTCCACCACCCGGCCCTCGGGCACCGGCAGGCCAAAGCCGCGCAAGATCTCTTTCCCTGCGGCCTCATCCAGCATTTTCATGCCCGATAGGGCACGTCCGGGCAGTAAAGGCTGGGGCTGATCTGCGATGATCCGCGCTTGTAATTCGCCCCATTGGACGGCGCCGCGCAGGGCGGTCAGAGTCTCGCTTAGCCCTTGCATCGGGGCCACGCCCTTGGCGACCAGCCAGTCGCGGGTTGTTTGGTCAATATTCTCGGGCAAGGTGGCGCAGATGACTGCGGGAATGCCCAAGCTTTTGGCGCCATTGATAAAGGCTTCGGCATCGGCGCGGTAATAGCCCAGAGATTCGTCCAACCCCGCCGCCGGATAGTCTTGCACCAAGATCCCGGCATCGGCTGAAAGCCGTGTCATGGCCGTGGCAAATACCGGGCCGGTAAGTGCGGGATCGCCCCAGATCGGTGTGGTATAATCCAAAGGGTTAGAGACAGTGGCGATGGGCGGCAAAAGGGCGGTCAGCGCGGCTTCCCCATCAGCATCAAAGGCGGGAAAGCCAAGGCCGATACGCTCGCCAATATCGGCTAGCATCGTCGCCCCGCCACCCGAACAGGTAAAGCCCGCGATCCGGTTGCCTTTGGGCACGCCCGCGATGGCCAGAAACTTGAGCGTTTCCAACAATTCGGCCGGGGTCTGAACCCGGATCACCCCGCTGCGCGCAAAAAGCGCATCATAAAGATCATCGGCCCCGGAAAGTGATCCGGTATGGCTTTGCGTCAAAGCCGCTCCGATCAGCGAGGAGCCCGTTTTGAGGGCGACGAGCGGCACGCCCGCGCGCGCGGCCTTAAGGGCCACTTCGGCGAAGCGTCCGACATCGCGCAGCCCTTCGATATGCAATCCGATGGCGCGCACAGCAGGGTGGTCAATCAGGTGATCGGTGAAATCCTCAAGGCTCAGCACCGATTGGTTGCCGCAAGAAATCATATGGGTCAGCGGCACCGAGCGCTGCGACATGGTGATATCGGATGACAGCATCCCCGATTGGGTGATGATCGCAGCACCATATCCCGGCGATGCACCGCCATGGGCAAAGGGCCAAAGCGCTGCACGATCAAGATAGTTGATCACACCGTAGCAATTGGGCCCGATCAGCGCCAGATCACCCGCCGCCTTTATCAGCGCATCCTCAAGAACCGCCCCAGTCGCACCCGCTTCGCGAAAGCCCGCAGTATAACAAACGATACCGCCAGCCCCGGCGGCTGCCAGTTCCGCCGTGGTTGTGACTGCGGCGGCGGCGGGGACGGCCAGAAAGGTTGCATCGGGGGCCTCGGGAAGATCAGCGACCGAAGCAAAGCAAGGGTAGCCGCCAAGCGTGTCGCGGCGCGGGTTCACGGCCCAGATCTTGCCCGTGAACCCGGCGCGTTCGGCTTCGTGGATGGCCACCTCGGCGTCACGACCGCCAACAAAGGCGATTTGGCGCGGCTTGAGCAACCGTTCCAGATTTGCGCGTTGGGTCGGGGTCATGCGCCAAGCGGCCGCAAGATTGAACGGGTGATGATATGGCGCTGAATCTCGGAGGTGCCGTCCCAGATCCGTTCCAGCCGACTGTCGCGCCACAGACGCTGGATCGGCAATTCCTCCATCAGCCCCATACCGCCGAAAATCTGCACCGCATCATCAGCGACCCGGTTCAGCATTTCCGAGCAATAGACCTTGACCATCGACACATCGGCATCAGTCAGGCGGTTTTCTTCGGCCCGCACCACGGCATCGGCCACCAAAAGATCAGCGGTGCGCAGGCCGATGGCCATATCGGCCAGCTTGAAGCCAGTGGCCTGAAACTGGCCGATGGGTTGGCCGAATTGACGGCGGTTTGCGGCCCAGTCGGTTGCAAGTGCCAAGATCCGTTCCGCCTTGCCACAACAAGACGTGCCGACCCAGACCCGGCCCATACCGAGCCATTGGCCCGCCAGTTCAAAGCCGCGCCCTTCTTCGCCCAAGACCTGCCCCGCGCCCAACCGCACATCGCTGAACGACAGCTGAAAGGTCTTGTAGCCGCGATAGCTGACCGATTTATGCCCTTCTTTGATCTCAAACCCTTTGGTGCCGACATCGACCAAAAAAGCGGTGATCCGCTTGCGCGGGCCGCGCTTGGTTTCGTCGATGCCGGTGGCGGCAAAGACGATGGCGAAATCGGGCATGCAAGGACCGGATATGAAATGTTTTGAGCCATTGAGGACCCATTCATCGCCATCGCGCCGGGCGTTTGACTTCATCCCCAACGCATCTGATCCGGCCTCAGGTTCGGTCAGCGCGAATAATTCGCGTTTTTCGCCGCGCACGCACGGCATGAGGTAGCGGTCAACCTGATCGCCTTCGCAGGCCAGCAAAAGCTCGGTCGGGCGGCCGATCCAGGAATGCAATGCATGGCTGGTCTTGCCGTATTCGCGTTCAATCAGCGACATGGCCTTCATCGAAAGCCCGCCACCGCCGACACTTTCGGGCATGTTGGCAGAATATAACCCTGCCTCTTTCGCGCGCTTTTCAATCTGGCGGCCAAGGTCTTCGGGCACTTCGCCCAGACGATCGACCATCTCTTCATGGGGGTTGATCTCGGCCTCCATAAAGGCGCGGACGGTCGAAATCAGAAGGTCGTTTTCATGGGTGCTCATGTTGGGGGGGCTCGCTTAGTTCGCTTGTTTGCTGGCGCGCCGTTCGATCAGCGCCCAGATGACAAAGGCCAAGGCGGTGACCGCCAAAAGCACGACGGCGGCGGCGGCAACGGTTGGATCGGTGTTTTCGCGGATGCCGTTCCACATGCGGCGCGGCAAGGTATAGACGCTGAATTTTGACAAGAAGAGTGTCACCACAATTTCATCCCACGACGCGATGAAGGCGAAGACGGCACCGGCCAACACGCCGGGACGGATCGCGGGCAAGATCACCCGGCGCATGGTGGTGAACCCCGAGGCGCCAAGATTGCGCGAGGCCTGTTCAAGGCGTGGGTCAAACCCCGCCAAAGACGCTGAGACAGTGATAAGCACCAAAGGCGCGCCCAACACGGTATGGGCCAAGATCAGCCCCGGATAGCTGTCGATCAACCCCAAAGGCACGAAGAGCCGGTAAAAGGCCATGGCCGAAATGATCGGCGGAATGACGAGGGGCAGCAGCAAAAACGCCCGCACCGCTTCGCCCCATTTCGACGATATCCGCCACAGGCCAATGGCGCAGATGGTGCCTAGCGTGGTGGCAATGGCGGCAGAGGTCAGGCCGATTACTGTGCTTTGAAAAAAGCTCGACATCCACTGATCGCTGCCAAAAAGCTTGGCGAAATATTGCAGCGAAAGCCCTTCGGTAGGCATCGACAAGAAGCGTTTGGTGGTCAGCGATACCGGAATGGCCACCAGCGCCGGTGCGACCAGAAAGATCAAAAGCGCCCAAGCGACTTTGCGGTTCAGGCGTTCGCCAAAGCTGGTTTTCATGCCTTGGCCCCCCCGAAGATGGTTGAAAGTTTCATGAAGCGCGACATGATGAACAACAGCGCCAACACGCCGAAGAGCAAAAGCGCGGCCAGCATCGCCGCTGTGCCCCAGCGCAGGGTGACAAGGATCTGGACCGAGATATATTCCGCCACCATCAAGACCTTGCCGCCGCCCAGCACCGCAGGCGTGACGTAAAAGCCCAAGCACAAGATGAAGACCAGAAGGGCGGCCGCCACAAGGCCGGGTTTGGTCAGCGGCAGATAGATGCGCCGGAAGGTCTGGCCGCCGCTGGCACCCAGATTGCGCGAGGCGGCAAGCACCCGTTTGTCGATGTTTTGCATACTGGCCAGGATCGGCAGCACCGCATAAGGCACCATGTAATGGACCATGCCGATCAGCACGCCCAATTCATTGCGCATAAAGGCGATGGGTTCGGAGATCAGCCCGATTCCCTCAAGCCCATTGTTCACAAGGCCGTTTCGGCCCAAAAGCATCAGCCACGAAAAGGTGCGCACCAGAACCGAGATCCAGAACGACACCAGCAAAAGGCTGAGCATCAGGTTGCGCTTGCGATCCCCGATATGGTTCATCGCATAGGCGATGGAGTAGCCCAGAAGGACGCTGAGCACGGTAGTCACCACACAAACCCGCAAGGTGGTGACTATGATGCGTGCCAACGAGTCCGAGGTGAAAAGCTTGGCATAATTATCAAGGCCGGGCTTCGGGTCGGAGAAGCTTAGCCACAAGACGTTGATGATTGGCCCCAAGAACAACGCCAGAACCAACGCCAGCAAGGGGGCGACCAGTAGCCAGCCGGGTCTGATTTTTCGGTGCGCGGCGACACTCACGTCCATCATCCTAAAAAGGGGGAAAAGCCCTGCGACACCCGGAAGTCTGCGCCGCAGGGGAGGTGTGGTTAGCTGATCGCGTCGAGGAAGGCGTTGACGGCATCGCCGCCGTTTTCGCCCCACCATGCCGGGTCGTTATAAACGATCTGGTCGATGTTCGCCGCCGACGTGATCGCATAGGGCTGCTGGTCTTCGGGGATCTGGGCGAAAGCCTCGGGGTTTGACGGGGTCATGCCAAGGCAATCCAGCAAAGTAAGCTGCGCTGGTACCGATTGTGCCGTGGCGATGAATTTCATCACTGAATCGCGGCCAGCAGGGTTGCCCTTGGGCACGATATAGGCGCCCGGCATGGCCAGCGCTTCGTTCATCACCAGCTTGTAGCGGCCGTTGCTGTCTTGTTCGATATTGCGGCCCCGGTTTTGCCAGATCATCCCCATTGAAACCTCGCCATTAACGGCCATGTCATGCGCTTCGGCACCCGAGCCCCAGTAAAGGCTGTCGTCCTTGATTGATTTGATCTTGGCAAGCGCGCGGTCCATATCCAGCGGATAAAGCGCATCCTTGGCCACACCATCGGCCAGCAAAGCCGCCTCGAGTGAGCCATTGGCCCATTTGTAAAGCGACCGCTTGCCGGGGAATTTTTCGGTGTCGAAGAAATCGGCCCAAGAGTTTGGCGGGGTGTCGCCGTAAGCCTCGGTGTCATAGACGAAGGCATAGCCGTAGAGAATGATCGAGACGCCGAATTCCAGCGCATATTGCGGCAAGGTCTTGTCTTTGCTGACGATATCGTAATCAATCGCCTCAAGATGGGTGCCGCCAAGTGCCACGGCGTCAAACAGATCGGCGTCGCACACATCGGCAGTGACATTGCCGCTATCGACCATTTCCTTGATCTTGCCTTGCAGCGGGCCGGACGTATCGAATTTGAGCGGCATGCCGGTTTCGGCGGTGAAAGCATCACCAATGGCCGCGCCGTGGCATTCTTCGGACTGGCCGCCCCAGTTCCACATCACAATTTCATTTGCAGCGGCTTCGGCCTTGCCCGCCAGAACTGACGATGTGGCCACACCGGCCATCCCGCATAGAACCAGAAAACTGCGCCGGTCCATCTTGCCGGCTTTGAAGGCATGGGCGCCTTCGATCAGGGATTCGCGCATGAACTGTTTGTCGTGCATTTTGTTCCTCCTAGTTGGTCGGGCCGGATTGGCCCCGCTTGTGATTGGTGCGGGTTGGTCCCCGCATCTGGTCATTCCTTAGCCCAACAGCCGCACGGCGGCGGTGTCGGGCCAGCTTAGATCCACCTCGGTGCCGGATTGGAGCGCGTCACCGCCGCGCCAGGCATCCACGTCAACTTCAATCTCATCCATGCCGGGCACAGTGATGTCGTATTTCAGCACCGAGCCGAAATAGGTCACTGCACGTACCTTGCCTGTCAGGCGGTTCGGGCCCTTCCCCTTGCCGGCAGGCGCAAGATCGATCTTTTCGGGGCGCAGGGCGAAAACCGCCCCGTCGCGGCGCAAGAAGTTGCTTTTGCCAAGGAAACTAGCCGCAAATTCGGTGCGCGGTGTCTGATAAAGTTCTTGCGGGCTGCCAACCTGTTCGATGGCGCCTGCTTGCATGATCACCACGCGGTCGGACATCGACAGAGCTTCTTCCTGGTCATGGGTGACATAGATGAAGGTGGTGCCGACCCGACGGTGAATGTCTTTGAGCTGGGCCTGGACTTCGATCCGCAGCTTCTTGTCCAAAGCGCCCAGTGGTTCGTCCAGCAGAAGAACCGGTGGTGCGAAACACAACGCACGCGCCAATGCCACACGCTGTTGCTGGCCACCCGACAGTTGGGTTGGCAGGCGATCGCCAAAATCACCCAGCTGTACCAGATCAAGCATCTCATCGACCCGCGCCGCTATCTCGGCTTTGGGGCGCCTGCGTACATCCAGGGGATAGGCGATGTTCTGACGTACCGACATATGCGGAAACAGCGCATAGCCTTGAAAAACCATGCCGAAATTGCGTTTTTCGGCGGGCATGGCGGCGATAGAGGCACCGTCAAGGCTGATATCACCTTGGGTGATATCCTGGAATCCGGCGATCATCATCAAAAGCGTGGTCTTGCCCGAACCCGAGGGGCCAAGCAGGGTCAGGAACTCTCCCCGCTCAATATCCAGATCGACCGCATCGACGGCAGTGAAATCACCAAACCGCTTGGTCAGGGATCGCAGTTGCAATGTGCCGCTGGTGGGGGGCAGTGGGTTCATGAGTTTGCGTCCGCGCCGCGTAGTTTCAGCTTGTTGCGCGCTTCTTGCGGGGTAAGCACACGGGCGCCCATACGTTCAATAATGCCGATCACGCGTTCAACCAGCTGGGCATTGGTGGCCAAGACCCCCCGATCAAGGAAAATATTGTCTTCCAGACCGACGCGGACATTGCCGCCCATCGCAACCGCGGTGGCTGCCATCGGCATTTGCATCCGGCTGATGCCGAAGCTGGCCCAGCTTGCGCCCTCGGGCAGTTGCGCCTTCATGGCGGCCATGGTTTCCACCGTCTGATCGGCGCCCCAAGGGATGCCAAGGCACAATTGAAACATAGGTGGATCGGCAATCAACCCCTCGGCCACCATCGCCTTGGCGAAGCGGATATGGCCAAGTTCGAAAACCTCCAATTCGGGCTTCACGCCCCATTCCTTGGTCAGTTCAGCCATGCGCCGCAAGATCGGCGGGGTCGAGATATAGACAGTATGGTCATTACCGAAATTGAGCGTGCCGCAGTCAAGCGAACAAATCTCGGGCAGGCAGTCTTTCACATGTGTCAGGCGCTCATCAGGGCCGATCATATCGGTGCCGGGGCCGGGCATCGCCCAGTTGTCAGCAGAGGGCGTCCAGTCTCCACCCATCCCGGCCGTTAGGTTTATCACGACATCGGTCCCGCTGTCGCGCACCCGGTCCACCACCTCGCGGAACAGCTTCGGATCGCGCGAGCCTTTGCCGGTCTCGGGGTCACGCACGTGGATATGTGCGACAGAGGCCCCGGCCTTTGCGGCTTCAATCGCCTCGCGGGCAATCTCGGCCGGGGTGACGGGCACGTATTTGCTTTTGCCAGTCGTATCGCCAGCCCCTGTAACCGCGCAGGTCACAACCACATCGAAATTCATGAACGCCCCCCTGTTATAATCTCATCTTCGGCTCAAGAAGGGCATTTCCTATCATTTATTCGACTGATATGCTGTGGCGATGTCGAAAAATCGCACCCCCATACCCGTAGCCCCAGGTCGCAGCGCAGCGCGCCCAACCATGACCCGCGCGTCATTTCTGGTGGTGCCCCGATTCAACATGTCGACGCTGATCACCATGATCGAGGTGATGCGCATCGCCAATTACCTGTCGCCCGCGCCGATCTATTCATGGGAGATCTTATCGTTTGACGGGCAAGAAGTGACCGCGTCAAACGGGCTGAGCGTCAAGGCCAGCCTGCCCGATGATCATAACCGGCGGGACGAGACGATATTCGTCTTGGGCAGCTGGAATGCCGAAACCTACAAGAACCGCGATACCTTGTCGTGGCTGCGCAGGCAGGCCCGCGCCGGGGTGCAGCTTTGCGCGGTTGAACTGGGGTGTTACCTATTGGCGCGCGCCGGGCTTTTGGCGGGCAAAAGGGCCACGACGCATTGGTCTTGGATGCCGGGGTTCCAAGAGCAGTTTGATGCGATTTCGGTGGTCGAGCAGCTTTTCACCATCGACGGGCAAATGATGTCTTGTGCGGGCGGGCTTGCCGGGGTTGATCTGATGCTGAAGCTCATCGGTGACGCCCATGGCGAACGGCTGGCAGGTGAGATTGCCGACCAGATGCTGCACCACCCGATCCGCCCGGCGAACGCGCCGCAACGCCGCACAATGGGGCGCGGCATGGATACGCTGGTGCCGATGGTGCGAGAGGCGATCACGTTGATCGAAAAACATGTGGCCGAACCCATGAGCGTGCCTGATATCGCGGATGCATTGGGCGTGTCGCAGCGCCAGTTGGAACGCCAGTTCATGCATAATATCGGCTGTACGGTGGTGCAGTTCGGGCTGTTGTTGCGGCTTCAACATGCGCGGGTTTTGTTGATTTCAACCGATCTGTCGGTCCGTGAAATTGCCACCGCCTCGGGGTTCAACACGCTGTCGCATTTTGCCTATTCCTTCGGCAAATGCTTTGGCCGCCGCCCGTCAGAATACCGTCAGGCATGGCCCGAAAAGGATGCGACCCCAAGCTGGCCCGGGACATTGTCGAAATTTCTGGAGGCATTGGAAAACCGGGGCACCGCCAAACCCATGCAGATCTTGCGCAAGACCAGCGGGTAGCCGCCGGGCCTATTTCCGTGCGTTTCCGCGCCAAAAATGCGCAATTGTGATGCCGTCTTGCCCGAAGATGGGAACCGACAGTTCGGGCGCGCCGGACAAAGGGCTTGGGGCTTGTTCATGCGTCACGATGCGGACATCGGGGCCGACCTTACCGAGAACCGCAGGCAAAAACTGCGCCAGAAGGTAAGACGGCAGGAACATGAAGATCACCGTCGCATCGCTAAGATCTGCCGCCTCGATACTGCCGTCAACAATGCTGGCCTGCGCGGGGTCAAGACCGGCCTCACGCAGGCGCGCGCGCGCAAGCGTGACAAGCTGATGATTGGATTCGACGCCCCGCGCCCTGCAGCCATAGTTCTGTGCCGCCTCGGCGACGATACGGCCATCACCGCAACCAAGATCGACCAGCAAATCCGTGGCGCCCAATGACAGCTGATCAAGCAAGGGCGCTATGATCGAATAAGGCGTGCCCAGCATATCGGTGTCCGCATTTGGCCGGCGGCGGCGCGTCAGCCGTTCGGACATGATCCGAAGCGGGCGCACCAGGTAATAAAGCGGCCACAAAGCCTGCGGCAGTTGGGCCGCACCCAGATCGGCCAAGGCGGGGCGGAGTTTGCGCGGCAATCGCGATGGTTTGTGGCCCTCCAACCGCAAAACCACGCGGGTTGATGCGGTGTCGAAATGCACCAGCGTGACCGTATCGGCGGTGCGCCGCAGCACGTTCAGACGACCGCGATCAAGTGCAATTGGCGAGAGGTACCCCGCAGCCTTGGCAACATTCACGGCTTGTTCAAGCGAATCTGGCGCAATGCCAATCATGCATTTGTGATATTGAAGGCGGCCGATGTCTTCTGGCCCCGTGATACCGCTGGCCTTGATCCCTGCATCGCGCATTTTTTGGACCAGAACTGCGCGGGTATCAAGCATCTGCTGGGACAGCCGGGCGGTGGTATCGACCGCCGCGTGGGCAAGGGCGCGCGCCCGGTCCGACAGCGCATCTTGGCGCAATGCCAAAAGCTCTTGAGCGGTGATGGCCACCGCTTGCGTGCTGATCGCGGCAACAAGACGGCGGGTCACTTCTTCGTCGTCAAGATCGTATTTGGTCGGACCAGATAACATCACGCCCACCATATTTTTTTGATCCAAAAGGTAGGACAATGCGTAAAAGATTGTATTATTAAATAGTAAAAATCAAGTAACGGGTTGAAAAAATTTGATAATTTATCGACGCTTTCGCATTCTGCCACGATACGCAAGCGTATCAACCTACTGCGCAAGATAGGGGAAATCACATGGCCTTCGCGAGATCGATAGGATTGATCCTTTCGCTGATGATTATGGCGACACAGGCATCAGCCCACCGCGAGAATGAGAGTTATGTTTACTTCAATGTCACCGATGACGCCCTTTCCGGGCGCGTCGAGGCGACGCTTACGGATCTGGATCTTGTCTTGCCATTGGATGCCGATGGAAACGGCGAGGTAACACAAGAAGAGTTTTTGGCCCGCTCGGCCGAAGCCTACCAGTTTTTCGCGGATCGACTGACCATATCCCACGAGGGGGCCAGCTATCCGACCGAAAGCACCGGATTTGATTTTCTCGAAACGCCCTTGGGTGTTTTCGCCCTGATCAATTTCAACGTCGTCGGCCTGAGCCCGACGCCAGAGGCGATTGATGTCGAATATTCCTCACCCATCAGTGACGCGGCACCGGGGCATCTGGGCTATGGGCTGATTGAAAGCAACACCAAGACCGGAATTACGGACAACGAATCCAATATAGCCTTGATTTTTGAACCCGGCGCCGGGCCGCAAAAGCTGAGCCTAATCGGTGATCCGCCGCTGAAGGTGTTCAAGGATTTTGTCGTGCACGGTGTCTGGCACATCTGGCTGGGTTTTGACCATGTGTTGTTTTTGATCACGCTGCTGCTGCCCGCTGTTCTTATTCGCAAGTCGGGGGAATGGCTGGCGGTAGACAGCTTCAAGCAAGGCGCGATTGCGGTGATCAAGCTTGCAACAGTGTTTACGCTAGCGCATTCCGTCACGCTAAGCCTTGCGGCGTTGGGCATTGTGCAACTGCCCGTGCGGCTTGTCGAAACAGTGATTGCCGCGTCTATCGCTGTTGTGGCGCTGAACAATATGTTCCCGGCCTTTCACCACAAGAACCTGTGGATTGTCTTTGCCTTCGGGCTTTTCCACGGATTTGGCTTTGCCAATGTTCTGGCACCTTTGGGAGTTAACCCTTCGGCCAAGGTCGTCGGGCTTGCGGCCTTCAATATCGGGGTCGAGATTGGCCAGATCGCCATCATCGCCGTGGTATTCCCGGTCTTGTTCATGCTGCGGCGCTGGTCGGCCTATCCGTTCTTGGCGCTGCGGATGGCATCGGTCTTTGCAATCGTGATGTCGGTGATCTGGCTGATAGAACGGAACTCCGGCTTTTTCTGGCGGTTGCAGCAGCAATTGTTGGGGGCATAACCGCATGAACGGGGCTGCGTGCTTATTGGATGAATGCATTGATGTCTGGGTGAAAAACACGCCGGACGCTGAGGCGTTTCGTTTCAACGACCGCGCGCTGAGCTATGCAGAGCTTGACCGACAGTCGGATCAAATGGCGCGCGGATTGTTTGCAATTGGCGTGCGGCGTGGCGACCGTGTGGGCATCTTGCAGCGCCGGTGCATTGAGATGCCGGTGGCGGTTTATGGGGTTTTGAAGGCAGGGGCTGCCTACGTGCCGCTGGATCCGGCCGCACCTGCGGCGCGGCTTGCCCAAACCGCGGCAGATTGCGGGCTTGAGGTGATCATCTCGCAAGACATATTGCATGATCTGATGGCGGGGATTGCCGCAGATGTGCCGTCGCTGCGCGTAGCCGCTGGCATATCGAAGCCAATTGGCGGCGGCGTTGATCATGTGTCGTTCGACAGGCTTTTGAGCCTTGATCAAGGGCCTGTCGCGGATCAGGGCAGGCAGGCTGACGATCCTTGCTATATCATTTTCACCTCAGGCTCGACCGGTGTTCCCAAGGGGATGGTCCATACCCACGCCAGCGCGCTTGCTTATGCAAGGATGAGTGCGGAGCTTTATGGCCTAGGGCCAGGCGACCGGATGGCGAACCAGTCGCCGCTGCATTTCGACATGTCGAAATTCGAGTTTTTCGCGGGGCCATCGCGCGGAGCATGTACCATTTTGATCCCCGAAGCCTATGCGCGGCTGCCCGCCAGTTTCACCCAGCTTTTGCAAGATGAGCGGATAACGACCCTTTATGTGGTACCATTCTTATTGATCCAGATCTTGCAATCGGGCGTGATTGATCAGCGTGATCTTTCGGCATTGCGCTGGGTCATTCATGCGGGCGAGCCGATATCGGCCGGCTATGTCGCGGCGCTTCAACGCGCTTTGCCCAAGGCTCGGTTCAGCAATTCCTACGGTCCGGCGGAGGTTAATCAAGTCACCTATTATCACTATCCAGCCCAGCCCATTGCCGAAGATGCGCTGATCCCGATTGGCCATCCATGCGCCGGTACATCCCTGCGGATTGATAATCCTGAAAGTGGCAAAGGCGAGCTTCTGGTCGCCGCTCCGACGATGATGCGTGGCTATT
>JBAUHP010000126.1:0-10976 GCA_049680345.1 Albidovulum sp.
ATCGTCCAGCAGATCGGCATGGGCGTGGCGCTTGAGTATCTTATGGCGCTTGGCATGGAGAATGTCGCGGCGCATGAGGCTGATCTGCGCGACTATGCTTCATTGCGGTTCAAAGGGCTGAACTGGCTAAACGTGCAAGGCAACGCACCGGGCAAGGGCGCGATTTTCTCAATGACGCTGGAAGGGGCAGCCCATGCCCATGATATCTCCACCGTGCTCGACAAGAAAGGCGTCGCGGTCCGCGCCGGCACACATTGCGCGATGCCGTTGCTGGACCATCTGGGCGTCACCGCCACCTGCCGCGCGTCCTTTGGGCTTTATAACACCAAGGCCGAGGTGGATGTTCTGGTCGAAGCGTTGGAGCTTTGCCATGAGCTTTTCGTCTGACAGATCCCCTGCGTCGCGGGGTCTAAAACTGATTGCAGGCAGGGTGGGTTTATCCTATAGCTCGCCCCGACGCACCCGTAGCTCAGCTGGATAGAGCGCTGCCCTCCGAAGGC
This sequence comes from Albidovulum sp., assembly GCA_049680345.1. Classification (GTDB taxonomy): domain Bacteria; phylum Pseudomonadota; class Alphaproteobacteria; order Rhodobacterales; family Rhodobacteraceae; genus TMP-24. The sequence goes on from JBAUHP010000126.1 coordinate 501, forward strand.
AGAGGTCACAGGTTCGAATCCTGTCGGGTGCACCAGAATAATCTTAATTTGCAGCTCTAAACCGGGCGATAGGTTCGGTTTGGATACTCGCCTCGAATAGCATTTTTTGATCGCTGGCGATGGACGAAATCAAATCTTAATGGCGCGCCGAAGAACGTCCGGCTGGTCTATTCCATCTCGATCGTGCCGGGGGGCTTTGACGTGATGTCATACATCACCCGGTTGATGCCTTGGACTTCATTGATGATCCGCGTTGCGGTTTCGCCCAAAAATTCATGGCTGAAGGGGTAATAATCGGCCGTCATGCCATCGACCGAGGTCACGGCACGCAAACTGCACGCAAAATCATAGGTGCGGTAGTCACCCATGACGCCCACGGTCTTGACCGGCAAGATCGCCACGAAGGCCTGCCAGATTTCATCGTAAAGACCGTGTTTGTGGATCTGATCCAGATAGACCGCATCGGCCTGGCGCAAGATATCAAGCTTTTCGCGGGTGATCTCTCCGGGGCAGCGGATGGCAAGGCCGGGGCCGGGGAAGGGGTGACGGCGGATGAAGCTTTCGGGCAGGCCAAGTTCGCGGCCAAGGGCGCGGACCTCGTCTTTGAAAAGTTCGCGCAGGGGTTCAACCAGTTGCATATTCATGCGGTCGGGCAGGCCGCCCACGTTGTGATGCGATTTGATCGTGGCCGAGGGGCCGCCGGAAAAGCTCACACTTTCGATGACATCGGGGTAAAGTGTGCCCTGGGCCAGAAACTCGGCGCCGCCGATGGCCTTGGCGTGTTTTTCAAACACCTCGATGAAGAGGCCGCCGATGATCTTGCGCTTGGTTTCGGGGTCTGAGACACCTTCAAGCTTGCCCAAGAACAGGTCGGATTCGTCGGCATGGATCAGCGGCAGATTGTAGTGTTCGCGAAACATGCTGACGACCTGTTCGCTTTCGCCCAGACGCATCAGCCCGTGATCGACATAGACGCAAGTCAGCTGCTCGCCGATCGCCTCATGGATCAAGACCGCGGCGACCGACGAATCGACGCCACCCGAAAGTGCGCAGATAACGCGCTTGTCGCCCACTTGCGCGCGGATCTTGGCAATCGCGTCTTCGCGGTAGGCACCCATGGTCCAATCCCCGGTGAAACCGGCGAGACGCACGAAGTTTTCGTAAAGCTTGGCGCCTTTCGGAGTGTGGTGAACCTCGGGGTGGAACTGCACGGCGTAGAAATTGCGCGCGGGGTCTGCGGTGATGGCGAAAGGCGCATTGGGCGAGGTGCCGTAGACCGCAAAGCCGGGGGCGATTTCGCTGACGTGGTCGCCGTGGCTCATCCAGACCTGTTCGCGGCCTTCGCCAAACCAGCCATCGAGAAGCGGCAAGCCAGTGCCTGCAGGCGTCACATAGGCGCGACCGAATTCGGCGGTGCCATGGCCGCGTTCGACCGTGCCGCCCAGGCAATGCATCATCACCTGTTGGCCGTAGCAGATGCCCAAAACCGGCACGCCGATGTCGAACACCGATTTGGGCGGCATGGGCGCGCCGTCGGTAAAGACCGAGGCCGGCCCCCCCGACAAGATCACCGCTTTTGGGGCGAAATCAGCCAAGAAAGCATCATCCACCCGGTTGAAGGGGTGAATTTCGCAATAGACACTCAGCTCTCGCAGGCGGCGCGCGATAAGCTGCGTTACCTGGCTGCCGAAGTCGATGATCAAAAGGCGGTCATGAGATTGGGTCATGGCGAACGGAATATTGGGTTGGTTTGAGACGCGCAAGGGGGCGTTTTTGCCCTTGCCCCGGTTTGTTTGAACACATTCAGAATATTTTCACCCCATTTTTACGCCTGAACCGGCAATGTCGCATAACGATGTGAATGTCGTTTTTGCTTGCCAAGCGACGTTATCCGCGCGGGCCAAAAGGCGCGGATGGGTAAAAGATGGGCAAAGCAATCGCGAGGAGCTAAGCGATGAATGAAGTTGTGGAAGGTCGGCGGGCAAGGGGCGGCGGCGGGGCTGCGCGGCGGGCAGAACGCACCGCAGTGCATTTCGAGACGGCCAAATTCATTGAACGCAATATCCCGAACCTTGAGATATTGAACGAAGAATCGCTTGCGATCATCGAATATAATGCGGACACGATTTTGGAAGAAATCGGCGTCAATTTCGTGGAAAACCCCGAAGCCCTTGAACGCTGGAAGGCCGCTGGCGCCGAAGTGACGGGCGAGCGGGTGCGCATTCCGCGCGGGCTGGCGCGCGAATTGTGCAAAACCGCACCATCCTCTTTCGTGCAACATGCCCGCAACCCCGCGCGCAATGTGACCATTGGCGGCAACAATCTGGTGCTTGCGCCGGTCTACGGCCCCCCCTTCGTGCGCGATGAGGGCGGTCGGCGCTATGCAACGATCGAGGATTTCCGCAAATTCGTGAAGCTTGGCTATATGTCGAAATGGCTGCACCATTCCGGCGGTACGGTCTGCGAGCCGACGGATGTGCCGGTCAACAAGCGCCATCTTGACATGCTGCTTGCGCATATGACGCTTTCGGACAAGCCCTATATGGGCTCGGTCACCGAACCCAGCCGCGCCGAAGATTCGGTTGAGATGTCGAAGATCCTGTTCGGCGCGGATTTCGTCGATCAAAACACGGTCATGACCTCGCTTATCAATATCAACAGCCCGATGACCTTCGACGGGCTGATGATGGGCGCGCTTGAGGTTTACGCACGCGCCAATCAGGCGTGCATCATTTCGCCCTTTATCGTCGGCGGCGCCATGGCGCCGGTGACGGTGGCGGGGACCTTGACCCAGGTTCTGGCCGAGGCTTTGGCGGGCATCGCCTATAGCCAGCTGATCCGTAAGGGCGCGCCGGTGATCATGGGGGCTTTTGTCACCTCGATCGACATGAATTCCGGGGCACCGACCTTCGGCACGCCGGAAGCCGCGCATATTACCTACGGCATGGGCCAGCTTGCCCGTCGTCTTGGCCTGCCTTACCGCTCTGCCGGGGGGTTTGCCGGATCGAAACTGCCCGATGCGCAGGCGGCCTACGAATCGGCCAACAGTCTGAACATGGGGCTTTTGGCCGGTGTGAACTTCATGCTGCATGCTTGCGGCTGGCTGGAGGGCGGCCTTGTCGCCTCTTTCGAGAAGTTCGTCATGGACGCCGATCAGCTTGGCGCATTGCATCACATCGCCAAGGGCATCGACATGTCGGAAAATGGTCAGGCCATGGATGCGATCCGCGAAGTGGGGCCGGGGGGCCATTACCTTGGCTGCGCCCATACGCAGGCAAATTTCAAGACCGCTTTTTGGCGGACCGAGGTCTTTGACTACAAGCCCTTCGAGACATGGGATGAGGAAGGCGCGCGCGATACCGTCAGCCTTGTGCGCGAACGGATCAAGAAGATGCTGAACGACTACCAACAGCCAAGCATCGACCCGGCCATCGAAGAGGCGTTGAATGCCTATGTGGCACAGAAAAAGGCCTCGATGCCCGACGCCTTCATGTAGGGTCTGGGCGGGATATCTGTCATCAGGGGCCGCGTCAGCGGCCCCTTTTTTTGCGTCTTGCCGGGGTGCGGTAGCCGGGGTGCGCTTGCCGGGTCAGGCCTTTGTGGTGATCAGGCCTTGCTGGGTTGGGGCAAAAGCCGCGACTCGGCGATCATTGCGATCAAAATCTCGATGTGGCGGGTCAGGCTATAGCCGGCATCTCCGGTACGGCGGGTCTCTTCCAGACGCTCTTCCTCGGCCAGAAGGGCGGTGACGGCGCGGTCGGGGCTGGGCGCGCTTTGGGTGCGAATCAGCCGCTTAAGATCACGCCCCCGGTTGTAATCACCAAGGCCTGCACGGGCCGCGCGGATCAACAGCCGGGGCCGGTGCAATTCGGATACAAGCGATAAAAGGTCAGTCATGGGGGAAACTCCTGAGTTGGAACCACCTGAAGATGTGTCCAATCTGTGCCCCGTTGCGTGATTGTCTGTTGGTGCGACCGTTTCTTTCAAAGAAATTTAGAATTTATCAATAATTATCAGGATCGTGCCTGAAATTAACGTTCAGGTAAGGATTGCAACTCAGGGTTGCTGCACCATTAGCGAAAGCGAGACGCAGATTTCGCGCTTTTTCGGGGGATTTCATGACGGCTTCGGCCAATTTTCCAGCGGGACTTCCCAGCTGGTTGCCAAAAAACGCACGTCTCTATCTGCGCCATATCAGTGGGGGGCAGTCTATTCGTGCGCTTGCCAAGGCGGAGGGCTGCCATGCCTCGACGGTGTTGCGGAAGGTTCGCGCCTATGAGCTGCGCCGTGACGATCCTTTGGTTGATGAGGCACTTAACCTGTTTGAAAAGCGCCAGATCTGGACTGACGCATCGAAGATGACATCGGAAGAAAAGGAAGTTTGTGAAATGTCCGCACCCATCAGAGCCGCTAAGACCGGCCCCGTCGACGAAGCCGTCATCATCCGCGAGGCACGGCGCATCTTGCGACGTTTGTGCGAGGCGGGTGCGGTGCTGGCGGTGGCCCCGGAAATGGAAAAGGCGGCGGTGCTGAAGGGCACAGTGCGCACCGCAGTGGTCGATCGGTCGGTGGCGCAAGCCTTTGCGCTGAAGGATTGGATTGTCATCAAGACGACGGGTCGGGTGACGATCTATGAAATCACTTCGGCCGGGCGCTCGGCGCTCAAGCGGATATTGGATGAGGATCGCAGCCCGGAGGATGCAGGCTTTGCCGAGGCACGCAGCCCGTTTGCAGAGCAGCACCGGGTTTGGGACGTGCGTCAGGTGGAAGAGCCGGGGGCTGCCCGGCCCCGGCGGATGCGCTATAATCTGGCCGAAAGCCCCTTGGCCGCACTGGCGCGCCGCCGCGACAAGGATGGCAAGCCGTTTCTGGAGCCAGAGCTGGCAGCGGCAGGCGAAAGGCTGCGCGAGGATTTTGAGCTGGCGCAGATGGGTCCCCGCGTGGCGCAAAACTGGGACAGGTTCCTGACCGCCGGGGATCGCGGTGGATTTCAGACCGACAGCGGGCAGGCCGAAGGGCCGACCTCGGCCCGCGCCCGGGTGGCGGCGGCATTGCGGGACCTCGGCCCCGGCCTTGGCGACATGGTGCTGCGGTGTTGTTGTTTCCTGGAAGGGCTAGAGGTGGCCGAAAAGCGCATGGGCTGGTCTGCGCGTTCGGGCAAAATCGTGCTGCGGATCGCCCTTGTCCGGCTCAAGCGCCATTATGACGAGGTTTATGGCGGCAAGCTGCCGCTGATCGGGTGAAGCTTTGGTGCGGTACCCCTGACCGATGATATGAAACGGCCCCATGCGGGGCCGTATGCGTCATCATGTTTTGTTGTCTGCCAAACATCCAGCCGATGTTTATATTCCGAACATAGATTGCCAACCGCAGGATGGGATATTAACTGTGTAACGGAATGAAGCAGGGGGAATTTTCCGTGCGCGATCTAAAAAGCCCCGAAACGCGTCACCCTGAAAAGGCGCGTAAGCCCGATCAAGAGCAACCCAAGAAGCCATCCTGGATCAGGGTGAAGGCGCCGACATCGGCCGGATACAAGGCTACACGCGACATCTTGCGCACCAACAAGCTGGTGACCGTCTGCGAGGAAGCGGGCTGCCCGAATGTGGGCGAATGCTGGTCGCAAGGTCATGCGACGATGATGATCATGGGGGATATCTGTACGCGGGGCTGTTCGTTTTGCAATATCGCAACCGGCAAACCCAATGCGCTGGACACGTTTGAGCCGGGGCGGGTGGCGCATGCGGTCGAGACATTGGGTCTCAAGCATGTGGTGATCACCAGCGTCGACCGCGATGATCTGGAAGATGGCGGGGCCGAGCATTTTGCCCAAACAATCCGTGCCATCCGGCACAGATCGCCAGAGACCACCATCGAGATACTGACACCGGATTTCTTGAAATGCACGCCGGACGTTCTTGAGAAGGTGGTCGAGGCTGGCCCCGATGTATTCAACCACAATCTTGAAACAGTGCCTGGGCTTTACCCCTCGGTGCGACCTGGCGCGCGTTATTTCCATTCATTGCGACTTTTGCAAAGGGTGAAGGAGCTTGACCCCGCGATATTTACGAAGTCCGGCGTCATGGTCGGCTTGGGTGAGGAAGCACAAGGGGTGCGGCAGGTCATGGATGACATGCGCGCAGCTGACGTCGATTTTCTGACCATTGGGCAATATCTGCAGCCAACGCCCAAGCACCATAGGGTGGATCGTTTCGTGACCCCCGAGGAGTTCAAAAGCTATGAGATGGCGGCATATGGTAAGGGGTTCTTGATGGTTTCGGCCACCCCCCTGACGCGTTCATCTTATCACGCGGGGGAGGATTTTGCCCGCCTGCGGGTCGCAAGGATGGAAAAGCTTGATCGCGGTTGAGTGCAATTTTTCTGCGAAAAATTGGGCGAATTTTCGCAGAAAATTCGGGGGCTTGGTTCTGCGGTGCTGGCGGCATCGTGACTGCGGCCCGATGATAAAAGCCTTGCTGGACAGGGCGGCGGTGGGACGGTAAACCGGGCGAAATTGAACTCCGATTGCTCCGGGAGCTGCGATCCATATGCCCAGTTTGAATGACGTCCGCTCTACCTTTCTTGATTTCTTCAAACGAAACGACCATGAGGTCGTGGCCAGCTCGCCCTTGGTGCCGCGCAATGACCCCACACTGATGTTCGCCAACTCGGGCATGGTTCAGTTCAAGAACCTTTTTACCGGGGTTGAGAGCCGCGACTATAAACGAGCCGCCACTGCGCAAAAATGTGTGCGTGCGGGCGGCAAGCATAACGATCTGGACAATGTAGGCTATACCGCGCGCCACCATACCTTCTTTGAAATGCTGGGGAATTTCAGTTTCGGTGATTACTTCAAATCCGACGCCATTCCCTATGCCTGGGAATTGCTGACCAAAGATTTCGGCATTGATAAATCAAAGCTTCTGGTCACCGTCTATCACACCGATGACGAGGCCGCCGCGATCTGGAAGAAGGTCGCGGGCCTTACGGATGACCGGATTATCCGCATTGCCACGGATGACAATTTCTGGCGCATGGGGCCGACCGGCCCTTGCGGCCCCTGTACGGAAATCTTCTACGATCACGGCGATCATATCTGGGGCGGCCCTCCGGGATCGGCGGAAGAGGACGGCGATCGGTTCATCGAGATCTGGAACCTTGTTTTCATGCAAAACGAGCAATTCGCCGATGGCCGTCTGATCCCCTTGCCGAACCAGTCTATCGACACCGGCATGGGGTTGGAACGCATCGGCGCATTGTTGCAAGGCAAGCACGATAACTACGACACCGACCTTATGCGCAGCCTGATTGAGGCATCGGCACATGGTACCTCGTCTGATCCTGACGGGCCGGGCAAAGTGCATCACCGGGTCATCGCCGACCATCTGCGCTCCACCTCCTTCCTGATCGCCGATGGGGTCATGCCATCGAATGAAGGGCGCGGCTATGTCTTGCGCCGCATCATGCGGCGCGCCATGCGTCATGCGCATCTGTTGGGTGCCAAAGAGCCGCTTATGCACCGTTTGGTGCCGGCTCTGGTCCGGCAGATGGGGGCGGCCTACCCTGAGTTGCAGCAGGCGCAAGCCCTGATCACCGAGACCTTGCATCTGGAAGAGACGCGCTTCGCCCAAACGCTGGAGCGTGGTTTGCGGCTTTTGGATGATGAGGTGGTCCGGCTTGGGGAGGGGCAGCCTTTGCCCGGTGCGGCGGCATTCAAGCTTTATGACACATTCGGCTTTCCGCTGGATCTGACCCAGGACGCTTTGCGCGAAATGGGACGTAGCGTTGATACCGCCGGTTTCGATGCGGCAATGGCCGAACAAAAGGCCAAGGCCCGCGCCGCGTGGTCAGGCTCGGGCGAGACCAAGGATGCGGCGATCTGGTTTGATCTGGCGCAGTTGCACGGGGTGAGCGAATTTCTGGGCTACGACACCGAAACTGCCGAAGGCGAGGTTCTGGCCCTGGTTGAGGGCGCAAGCGAGGTGCCAGAAGCAAGGCAGGGCGCCAAGGTGCAGATCGTCGTCAATCAAACACCCTTTTATGCAGAATCGGGTGGGCAGGTGGGCGACAGCGGCGTGATCCGCACCGATACCGGCATGGCCAAGATCACCGATACCAAGAAATCGGCTGGCATCTTCATCCATATGGCTGAGGTCAGCGAAGGCACAATCACCAAGGGGCAACCGGCGAAACTTGAGGTTTCGCACCACCGCCGCCGCGCCATTCGCGCCAACCATTCGGCGACGCATTTGCTGCATGAAGCCTTGCGCCGCGCGCTTGGCGATCACGTCGCACAGCGCGGATCGCTGAATGCGGAAGACCGGCTGCGCTTTGATTTCAGTCATTCCAAAGGGTTGGCGGCAAGCGAGATCGCCAGTGTCGAGGCCGAGGTGAACGAATTCATCCGCCAAAACACCGCCGTCGAAACCCGGATCATGACCCCGGATGACGCGCGCGCACTGGGCGCACAGGCGCTTTTTGGCGAGAAATACGGCGACGAGGTGCGGGTGGTTTCCATGGGCCATCTTGTGGGGTCGGGCAAGGGCGTTGACCGTGCGACCTATTCGTTGGAGCTTTGCGGCGGCACACATGTGGCGCGCACCGGCGATATCGGGGCTTTCATGATTCTGGGCGATAGCGCCTCTTCTTCCGGCGTGCGCCGGATTGAAGCGCTGAGCGGGCAGGCGGCGATGGACCATCTGCGCGCCCAAGATCAAAGACTGGCCGAGGTTGCCGCCGCCTTGAAGGCGCAGCCCGCCGAAGTACCGGGCCGGGTCAAGGCGCTGCTTGATGAACGCAAGGCACTGACCAATGAGCTGGCACAGCTGCGCCGCGAATTGGCGATGGGTGGCGGTTCTGCCGATGGGCCGGAGGTTCGCGACATTGGCGGGGTGAAGTTCACCGCGCAGGTTGTGACCGGCGTGTCGGGCAAGGATCTGCCCGGCATGGTCGATGACCTGAAATCCCGCTTAGGCTCGGGTGCTGTGTTGATCATTGCGGATACCGGCGGCCGGGTGGCGGCTGCGGCAGGTGTCACGGCGGATCTGACCGCGCGCTTGTCGGCCGTGGATATCGTCAAGGCGGCGGCGGGAGCCATGGGCGGTACCGGCGGCGGCGGCAGGCCCGATATGGCTCAGGCTGGCGGCACGGATGCCAGCGGTGCGGACGCTGCGATCAAGGCGGCTGAGGCGGTGATCGGAGGATTGAAATGACGGCGTTATGGATTGCCCATGTGACGGTTCTGGATGCCGAGGCATACGGCAAATATGCAGCCCTTGCGGGCCCGGCGATTGCCAAACACGGTGGGGTCTTCTTGGCCCGTGGCGGGCGCTATGTGCAGCTTGAGGGGAATGAGCGGCCCCGCAATGTAGTGGCGCGCTTTCCCTCGCTTGAAGCGGCGGTCGAATGCTATCACTCGGCCGAATATCAAGCGGCGCTGTCTCATGCAAAGGGCGCGTCGGAGCGCGATTTGATGGTGCTCGAAGAAGGCTGATGCCAGGTCAGCACGGTCTGGCGGTGTTGTTGCGCTAAAGCGGTCCGCGTTTTTCATGACGCAGGTTTAACGCGAAACACTTCAGGCGGGGGGGGCAAACCCCAAGATCAGTTGCCGCAGGCCAATCGCGGCACCGCCCAAAATACAAAGCAGCGTCAGCGGTGCGCTATAGGCCAAGACCGAAAATGCCGAGAGGCCTTGCCCGACACTGCAGCCAACCGCGACCACGGCCCCGATTCCCATGAACGCTGCCCCCAAGATCTGACGGCGCAACTCTTGCGGGTCGTCGCAGGCCTCCCAGCGGAAATGGCCCTTGTAGAGGCTGCCAAGAAAGGCCCCGATCAACACGCCGACAACAGAGCCGGTGCCAAAGCTGATCGAATTGCCTGATGAGGTCATGACATAAAGCATCGTCTCGCCAATCGGCGCCGAGAAGGTGTGACTTACGACCGGCGTTGCGTCAAACCCCCGGCTTGCGATCCAATATGTCCCCGCCCAGCCGGTCGCAATGGCGATGCCAACAACGGCGCCCCAAAATACATGGCTGCCAGAGCGGTGCAGGTCACGGTTTGTCAGCGTCAGCGCCAGAATGGTGATCCCTATCCCGATCCCGGAAACCTCTGCCGATGTCCCCAAAAACCCCGCCACCAGATGCGCGATCGACGGGGGGAGCAGCGTCGCTTCAGGCGCGCCGAAGGCCCAGATCCGCAAGGCGGACAGCGGCCCGCCCAGTGTCACATAGGCCGAAAGACCCATCACCAGAACGATCAGGACCGAGCGCAGATCCCCGCCGCCCACACGCGCCAAAGCGCCGTATCCACAATTGCCCGCCAATGCCATGCCATAGCCAAACAAAAGGCCGCCAAAGATATTGGCAAGCGGGTTCCAACCGCGCGACAGGTAAAGCGTTTGGTTCAGATCCAAAAGCCCCGCCGCCGAAAGCCCGAAGGTGGCGGTCACCGAGACCCCGATCGCGATCCCCC
>JBAUHP010000127.1:0-2021 GCA_049680345.1 Albidovulum sp.
GTTCGAGGCCATCACCGATGCCCTCGTGTCACGCAGCGCTGAAGGCGAGGCTGCAACGAGGGATGTTCAAAGGGCTTACCTGAACCGCCCCGGGTTTACCGGAGGGCAAAACTCTCGGAGAATTGCCCGTTATGGAACATGCACAAAAGAAGAAGACTTCGAAGCCGTATTCACCCGAGTTCCGCGAACGCGCGGTGCGGCTGGCGATGGAACACCGCGATGAGTATCAAAGCGAAGCTGCAGCGCTGACAGCGATCGCGGGTAAATTGGGCTGTTCGCCGGATAGCCTTCGCGTCTGGATGCGACAGGTCCAGCGTGATGGCGGCGAACGGCCGGGACCTACCAGCGCTGAGATCGCGCGGATCAAAGAACTGGAGCGCGAGAACCGGGAACTGCGGCAGGCGAACGAGATACTGAGGAAGGCGTCAGCGTATTTTGCTCAGGCGGAGCTCGACCGCCCGTTCCGCAAATGACTGCTTTCATTGATGAACATCGCGAGATGTATGGGGTCGAGCCGATCTGCCGGACACTGCAGTTCGCCCCGTCCACTTACTATGACCGGCGCGCCATCGTGCGTGATCCTGATCGGGCCTCGGCTCGGGCCAGATCGGACGCCGCCCTGAGCGTCAAGATCGACGCGGCCTGGGATGCCAACCGCAAGCTTTATGGCGCGCGGAAGATCTGGCATGTTTTGCGACGGCAAGGTGAAGACGCCGCCCGCTGCACCGTGGAACGGTTGATGCGCCGCCTGGGCATCAGAGGTGTTGTTCGCGGCAAAAAGGTCATCACAACGAATCCGGACACCTCGCTGCCGTGCCCTGATGACAAGGTTAACCGCCTGTTCATGGCAGATCGGCCTAACAAACTGTGGGTTTCAGATTTCACCTATGTGCCCACTTGGTCCGGCACCGTCTATGTGGCCTTCGTCATCGACGTCTTTGCACGGCGGATCGTGGGCTGGCGCGCCTCAACTTCGATGAAGACCCAGTTCGTGCTCGACGCGTTAGATCAAGCGATCTGGCAAAGAAAGACGCCTGATAACAAGAGCTTGGTCCACCATTCTGACCGCGGATCCCAATACCTGTCGATCAAATACACCGAGCGTCTCGCTGAGGCCGAGATCGATCTTTCGGTCGGGACAGTCGGCGACGCCTACGACAATGCCCTTGCCGAATGCGTCATCGGCCTCTTCAAAACCGAGGTCATCAACCAGATCGGCCCATGGAAATCGATGCGCGAGGTCGAATGGGAAACGCTGAAATGGGTCGATTGGTATAACAACCGCCGTCTCCTCGGCCCCATCGGATACATCCCGCCCGCAGAAGCAGAGGAGGCGTTCTATGCAAACCTGAACTCACTCGATATGGTCGCTTAGTCGTTGAACAAATCACCCTCCGGTAAACCCGGGGCGGTTCACACCGCAGACGTCGATAACATACCCGCAGGATCGCTCAGCTGCCCTGTGGAAGGTGACGGGTCGATCCTTGCCCTTGAACCTCAGGTAAACAGACACCGCCTCGCTGAGCGTCAGAGCAGTTCCAGCGGCCTGTCCCGCTATCGGTACCTGAGACCCTGCTTGCCTCACTGCGCCCATTCTCAGCAGATGTTTGCCGGGAAGGTCGACGTCATGGATGCGCAGATGGTACCAGTGTTCGTCTAGTTGTTGCGCTGCTCTTTGCGCTCGAGACTTGGCAACGACGGCTGATCTTGTCCGCAGCGAGAAGGACACCTTTCCAGCTGTGTAATGGTGGTTTACGCCCTTGGGAATGCGTCGGGAGAAGTAAAAGATCCCGTGCTTCACAAATGTAAACGGTGCAGATTTGTACTCCGGCATGTACTACGCCTCCAGCTAGCTTACGAAAAGCTGAAGGGAAACAGTAGCTTACCTGTAGGGATGGTGCCCAGGAGAGGACTCGAACCTCCACGCCTTGCGGCACACGGACCTGAACCGTGCGCGTCTACCAGTTCCGCCACCTGGGCAGGTGTCTTGTCGGGCGATGTATATCCGCTCTGCACCCCTG
>JBAUHP010000128.1:0-2409 GCA_049680345.1 Albidovulum sp.
CCGATCGTGATTGCAGGCGGCAAGAAACTGCCAGAGCTGGATGCGCTGAGCATGGCCTACAAGGCGATTGATCAGGGTGCCGCTGGCGTCGATATGGGTCGCAACATCTTTCAGGCAGATGATCCGATCGCAATGATCCAGGCGGTTGGCAAGGTCGTGCACGAATCCGAGACGGCCGAGAAGGCCTATCAGATGTATCAGGACCTGAAATCAGCGCCCTGAGAGCGTAATTTTCTGTTGAATGCCAGATAACTCTGACATTTGCCTTGCAAGCTGACCCAATCTTGAGAAATCAAGATAGCGGCCACGCGTGAGCAGCGCGGCGAATGCCGGGAAAGCCCAGATTGACCGATGCTGCACGGCACATCAACAACCGCTTGCTAAGGGGAGATCGGGCTGCGTGACAGCCCGATCCGCCAGACCCAAATCTATCCCGCTTTAAGGTAGGGAATTGCCCCGGCAATGTCCGTGTCATCGATCACATGAAAGCTCGACACGCTTCCCGCTTGGCGGGCTAGACCATAGGGTGCGTAGGCCGGATCAGCGGCGAATTTGTCGAGCGCCTCTCGGGTCGGGAATTCGAGGATCGCGATCAGAGTGCTGTCCTTCTCTTCGCCCTCGATCGTGTCGATGTTTCCGCTGCGTGATAAATAGCGGCCGCCGTGTTTCTCCACCAGCTTGTGCACATTGGCGGCGTATTCCGGGACCCAGCCGTCATTCGTGATCTTGATGTCCGCGATTAAAAAGACGCTCATCCTCATTCTCCGTTTTCGTGGCGGACCGGAACGGGCCACCTTGCAACTGCATGATGTCAAGAATGATCGAATCTCATCCAGTCCTGGAACTGGAGCGGGTAGTACAATTTCTGGACTATGCGTGCCCCCCCTCATCGCTAGACTGCGGGTAAATCAAAGAGGAAGACAAATGCCGCATGCAAGTTACAAACAGTTTTGCCCTCTCGCGATGGCCGCCGAGGTGCTTTGCACGCGTTGGACCATGGTTTTGTTGCGCGAATTCATCGCTGGCTCAACGCGGTTCAATGACTTACGCCGCGGCGTTCCCAAGATGTCACCGACACTTCTGTCGCAGCGCCTGAAAGATCTGGAAGGAGCCGGGATCGTTTAAAGACGGCCGGTTCCGTCGGAACGAGGCGTTTTCGAATACCACCTGACTGAGGCTGGCCAAGACCTGCGCGAGGTGGTGATCTCCATGGGTGTGTGGGGGCAAAAATGGGTTGAGTCTTCGCTGTCGCTAAAAAATCTCGACCCGTCGCTCTTGATGTGGGACATGCGGCGCAACCTCAATCCAGAGCCATTGCCGAAAAAGCGCGTCGTGGTCCAGTTTGTGTACCACGACCTTCCATCGACCAAACGGGACTGGTGGCTGGTGATTGAACCCGATGGAGAGGTCGATCTTTGCTGGGCCAATCCCGGATTTGAAGTCGATCTTTATGTTTCCACGGACCTTCGGACCATGACAGCCATCTGGATGGGGATAACCGATGTCGCAACCGAGCGGAACAAGTTCGAGTTCACTGGTCCGAAAGCGATTTCGTCGACAATTCAGATTTGGCTTGGACTGAGTCCATTTGCCACCCAAAAGAAGGTTGTTGCCTGACGGATGGTACGAATTGCACTTCGTCCAGCTGAGTTCGGCCGGCGGTGGGGCGATGCCGGTCTTCGCGGCCACCAACTGCTCTTCCTTCATGTGAACGCCTTTGAATGCAGGTTTCGACCGCAAGCAGAGCTTGGCGCAGCCGCAGCGAAGGCACCTTGTTGCTGTGTGTCAGACTTGCTTGAGGTTTGGGCCAGAACTGCGGGGCTGACCGGCACGGTTTTTGCAGAAAATTTCAGGATCGGGTCACAACTGCCTGAGCGTCCCACACTTTCCTCAATTGCATCTGGCGTCAGGCTGAACAGATTTCACTGCCCACTGGGTCAGCAGGCAGTCGATTTCGGACGCGCAATCCGATGCGGTACGGCGCAGGTGAGACGCAAGACGCTTTAGCCGCGCGCAATCGCCAGTCGGGACGTGGCGTCGAAGAGGTGCACATGGTCCATCATCGGGGTCAGCTGGATCGTGCTATCCGGAGACCAGCCCAGCCGATCGCGGGAGATTGCGCAGATTTCCTGCCCTCCAAGGTCGCAAAAAAGGTGTATTTCCGGGCCGGTCGGTTCAACGACCTTAACCCGCGCGGTAATCGCAGCACCTTGGTTGGAGGGCGTAAAATGCTCGGGCCGGATTCCGTAAACCACCTTCTGCCCGACGCTGAGGGCCATGTCGGATGGCACCGGCAGGGATTGGCCGTGGCTGTGCACGACCTTTGCGCCATTTTCCGTGGCAACGACACCTTCCAGCATGTTCATCCCCGGTGAGCCGATAAACTCTGCCACGAAAAGATTTGCAGGG
>JBAUHP010000129.1:0-1503 GCA_049680345.1 Albidovulum sp.
ACTTTGGTCAGGTCGACAAAGACCCGTGTTGCCTGTTTGTCGGGGCTGAAAGCCCGCTCAAAACCATGGATGACATCATCGCGGCGGCCAAGACCCGTAAATTGAACGTCGGCACCAGCCGCATGGCCCACCCCGCCTCTATCGGCCTGCTTGCGCTTGGCGACAAGCTGGGCATCGAATTCAATCTGATCCCTTTGCAGGGCGGCAAGGGTACCGTCGCCGGTGCGGTCACGGGTGAGGTCGATTTCTCGGTTCTGACGTCGGGGTCGGTTATCGCCGCGGGCGACAGCGTCAAAACGCTGCTGGTCTTTGGCAACAACATCGTCGGCGAAGCGCTGGACAACGCGCCGGGCATCAATGACGCTTATGGGATGGATCTGCCGGAGATGCTTTCGGCGCGGGCCTTCGGCATCCACAAGAAGGCGGCAGACGACCACCCGGATCGTTTTGAGAAACTGACCTCAACCTTCAAGGCCACTTTCGACGACCCCGCCTTGATGGAGGCCTATATCGCCAGCAAAGGTCAGCCCGAATACCTGATCTATGCCGGTGTCGAGGAATGCGAAGCCTTCAAGCAATCCATGCTGGAACTTGGCGCACGCTACAAATCGCTTCTCAGCGGCGCGTAAGGCGCAATGGATCGGCGGCGGATCCTGCCGCCGATCCCCGACCCATCCAAACCGCATACGAGGATACCCGTCACATGCCTTCGGACAAATATTCATCGCCGCGCCAGATCGGGGGCGAGCTTGTTATTCCCCTGATCGCCGTGGTCTTCACCGGGTATTTCTTCTCGACCATCTGGAATTCGCCGTGGACCGCGCAGGTCAGCGCATTCGTTGTGGGCGGCATATTGCTGTTTGTCTGCGCAATCTTCTTTCTGCGCTGCGTGTTTTGGCTGCGACGGGGTCAAGGAACGCTTGGCTTTAGCAATCTGGTTACGATGGATGACGTTCGCACCGGGCGGATCGGGCTCCTTGCCACGACAATCGCCTATGTCGCATTGATTGACCGGCTTGGCTTCACGCTGACCACCTTTTTGTTTTTGGCCTGCAGCATGCTGATCCTGGCCAAAGGCGCGCGCGCGGGGTTCATTGTGCTGATCTCGGCCCTCATGGCGCTGACCGGCTGGGCGGTGTTCATCTGGGCGTTCGACACACGCTTCCCGCGTGGGTGGTTTGAGACGACGATGAAGGCGGCACTCAGCAATGGATAGCAGTACAGCCGCCATTCTGACCGAGGTTTTCTTAGAGACGGTCGGTTATTGGTACGTCATCATCCCCACGATCTTTCTGGGTCTGATCGTTGGTGCCATTCCGGGTTTCTCGGCCGCCAACACCATCATCATCTTGATGCCGCTGACCTTGGCGATGAATCTGCAGACAGGCCTTGTCTTCATGATCGCCCTTTATTGCTCGGCGCGCATGGGGGCGGGCATTCCGGCCATTCTGGTCAACATTCCCGGCACCGCCGGGGCCGCAGCCACACCGCTTGATGGCTATC
>JBAUHP010000130.1:0-12702 GCA_049680345.1 Albidovulum sp.
CTTCACGATCGTTTCTGCTGGCGGCGCTCGGACCCAGCAGAGGTTTGGAATATCCAGCGACTAAATCCTTGAATTAAGGGCTCGTAATCCGAGTCCGTTCGAGGCGCTATTTCAGGGGGCGACGCTCTGAGAAGATCCAGGTGGACTTTGCGAAAGAACTGCGAATAGAAAGCTAGGGGAATGACAGAAGAAGAAGGCGGGTTGTACGTTGTCACCGGTCAGGTGAAATGGTTCGACGCCTCTAAGGGCTTTGGCTTCGTCGTTGGTGGCGAAGACGATGGTGATATTTTGCTTCACGCGAATGTCTTGCGGAACTTTGGCCAAAGTTCGGTCGCAGATAACGCGCGCATCACCGTCAAAGTGCAAAGGACGCAACGCGGGTCGCAAGCCACTGAAGTTCTTGAGATAGCGCCCCCCGAAGACGAAGATCGCATCCCGATAGAGGATCTGGGCGAAAGCGACAGTGCAGAAATTGCCTTGTTGCCGCTGGAAGCCGCTAGGGTGAAGTGGTTCGACAAGATCAAGGGCTTTGGGTTTGCCAATGTGTTCGGGCGACCAGAAGATGTGTTTATCCATATAGAGGTCTTGCGCCGTTCGGGTTTTGCCGATCTTGGCCCCGGCGAGGCCGTGGGGCTGCGGGTGATCGAGGGCAAGCGCGGGCGGATGGCCGCACAGGTTGCCTCTTGGGAAACTTCGCTTAAAGAACCGAAATGATCTGGCGCGCGGCCCTTGGTCTTTTGGCGATGTGCGGCCAGGCGGCGGCGGCTTGCTCGGACGGGGTGGCGGAGTTGCGCTGGCAAGATGGTGGCGCGCGCTTTTATGTCGAGATCGCCGATGATTCTGCGGAGCGCGCCCAAGGCTTGATGTTTCGCGAGGCCATGCGATCCAGCGCGGGCATGTTGTTCGTATATGACCGCCCGCAAAAGCTGTCTTTTTGGATGCGAAATACACTGATTCCCCTCGATATCATCTTCATCAGCGCCGAAGGGGTGGTGACGCATATCCACCCCATGGCGGTGCCCAAGGACGAAACGCCCATAGACGGCGGGCCCGAGGCCCAATTCGTGCTTGAGATCAACGGCGGCCTTGCGGCGCGTCTGGGGCTGGTGGAGGGCGCGGTTCTACGCCATCCGGCGATCGACGAAAAAGCCGCAAAATGGCCTTGCGATGCACAGTGATTTGTTTGCCCCCTTTCCTTCTGTTTCAACAGCGGCTAGAGACAGCGCGTCGGGGCGTAGCGCAGCCTGGTAGCGCGACGGTTTTGGGTACCGTAGGTCGGAAGTTCGAATCTTCTCGCCCCGACCATTTTTAAAATCCAGGACATTTTCAAACAAATCCGCAGGCAACGCCGGCCAGGCCGCAGTTTCTTGCGCCCTTGCCCTTTGCGCCCTTGCCCCTTGCGTCGGGCTTCGCGGCAGGTGTCGTTTTTTTGTCATACTCGAAGTGGTTCAGGATGCTGGCGTGTGGCGGCCGGTGGCTGTGGATTATTTTGATGCAAAGGCTGAACTGGTGCGGTCAAATCTGCCCAATGAAATGATAATTTTGTAACCAGCTTCGGATCGGTGGCTGTGGGTGAATCACCGGACGTAAAGGCCGTCCCCAAAGCCGCCCGGAGGTCAACCGGAATTTCGGGAAATCAATGAAAGAAAACTGTTGACCCACCCCCTAAATACACGTCAGTTTGTGCAAGTTGACTGAGGTTACACCACATATAGTGGGGCGCGGTTGACAGGGACGGGTTGCTTAGACAGCAGTTTTGGATGGGCGGCATGACCGGCCGTCGATGCGTTGTCTGCGATGGCCGGTTCAATTGATCGATAACACTCTGCGGCTTAAGGCTTCCCAAGAGGAGCTGCCGTTTGAAGCAAAAAGAACGAGGCGGGGCAGCTATGAAAATCGAGCGGAAATTCACCAAGGCGGGTAAAGACGCCTATGCGGCAATTGCTTTCACCAAAACGGTTTCGGAGATTCGGAACCCCGATGGCACGATCGTGTTTCGCAATGACAGCGTGGAAGTGCCGGACAGCTGGAGCCAGGTTGCGTCTGACGTGCTTGCACAAAAATATTTCCGTAAAGCGGGCATTGCGGCACGGCTGAAGAAAGTGCGCGAAAAGAATGTGCCGGAATTTTTGTGGCGCTCGGTCCCCGATGACGCCGCCCTTGCCAAACTTCCGGTGGAAGAGCGTCTGGTTGGCGAAACCTCGGCCAAGCAGGTTTTTGACCGGCTTGCAGGCGCTTGGGCCTATTGGGGCTGGAAGGGCGGCCATTTCACCACAGAGGCCGACGCACAGGCCTATTACGACGAGATGCGCTTTATGCTGGCCGAACAGATGGCCGCACCCAATTCGCCACAGTGGTTCAACACCGGGCTGCATTGGGCCTACGGCGTCGATGGGCCGGCGCAGGGCCATTACTACGTCGATCACAAGACCGGCGTTTTGACCAAATCCGAAAGCGCTTATGAGCATCCCCAACCCCATGCTTGCTTCATTCAATCGGTGAAGGATGATCTGGTGTCCGACGGCGGCATCATGGATCTGTGGGTACGCGAGGCGCGTTTGTTCAAATATGGCTCGGGCACCGGCACCAACTTTTCATCCCTGCGCGGCGAGGGCGAAAGCCTGTCGGGTGGCGGCAAATCTTCGGGCCTGATGGGGTTCTTGAAGATCGGTGACCGGGCAGCGGGAGCGATCAAATCAGGCGGCACCACGCGGCGTGCGGCCAAGATGGTGATCTGCGATATGGATCACCCCGATATCGAACAATTCATCAACTGGAAGGTCATCGAGGAACAAAAAGTGGCCTCACTGGTCGCCGGTTCCAAGATGCACGAACGCCAGTTGAATGAGATTTTCACCGCGATCCGGCTTTGGGATGGATCCAGCGAAGATGCGGTTGATCCGTCCAAGAACGAAGCACTGAAGGCGGCGATCAGATCGGCCAAGAAGGTTGCGATCCCGGAAACCTACGTGAAGCGGGTCTTGGACTACGCCAAACAGGGCTATTCGTCGATCGAATTTCCGACCTATGACACCGACTGGGATTCCGAGGCCTATTCTTCGGTATCGGGCCAAAACTCCAACAACTCGGTGCGGGTCACGGATGCTTTCTTGCAAGCCGTCAAGGATGACGCCGATTGGGAACTGATCCGCCGCACCGACGGCAAGGTCGCCAAAACCGTGAAGGCGCGCGATTTGTGGGCGCAGGTGGGCCATGCCGCCTGGGCCTGTGCCGATCCGGGCATTCAGTTTCACGATACGGTCAACGCTTGGCATACCTGCCCGGAAGATGGTGCCATTCGCGGCTCTAACCCATGTTCGGAATATATGTTCTTGGACGACACGGCTTGTAACCTTGCGTCGATGAACCTGCTGACCTTCCACAAAAACAACAGCTTTGATGCCGAAGCATATGTGCATGCCACCCGTCTTTGGACCGTGACGCTGGAAATCTCGGTGCTGATGGCGCAGTTCCCGTCAAAGGAAATTGCGCAAGGCTCTTACGATTTCCGCACCCTTGGCCTTGGCTACGCCAATATCGGTGGTCTGCTGATGACCATGGGCCTTGGCTATGACAGCGACAAAGGCCGCGCGCTTTGCGGGGCGCTGACCGCCCTTATGACCGGCGTGTCTTACGCGACATCCGCCGAGATGGCGGGCGAGTTGGGGGCGTTTCCGTCCTACGCCAAGAATGCCAAGCACATGCTGCGGGTGATCCGCAACCACCGCAATGCCGCTTACGGCAAGTCGGATGGATATGAGGAACTGGCGGTCAAGCCAGTGCCGCTTGATCAGGTGAACTGCCCGGACCAACGCCTTGTCAAGCTTGCGAAATCTGCCTGGGACGAAGCTTTGGAGCTGGGCGAAAAGCACGGCTACCGCAATGCCCAGACCACGGTGATTGCCCCCACCGGCACCATCGGCTTGGTGATGGATTGCGACACCACGGGGATTGAGCCTGACTTTGCCTTGGTCAAGTTCAAGAAACTGGCAGGTGGCGGCTATTTCAAGATTATCAACCGCTCGGTTCCCGCAGCGCTTGAATCGCTTGGCTATGGCTCCGCACAGATCGAGGAAATCGTAGCGCATGCGGTGGGACATGCCAGCCTTGGCAATTGCCCCGGCATCAACACCACGGCCCTTGTCGGCCACGGTTTTGGCCCGCGAGAGCTTGAAAAAGTCGAAGCGGCTTTGCCCACGGCATTCGACATTCGCTTTGTCTTCAACCAATGGACCCTGGGCGAAGAATTTTGCACCGGCACATTGGGCATTCCGACCGAAAAACTGAATGACCCGACCTTTGACATCTTGCGCCATCTTGGCTTCACCCGTGCGCAGATAGATGCCGCAAACGACCATGTATGCGGCACCATGACGCTGGAAAACGCGCCGCATCTGAAGGCCGAGCATTATTCGATCTTCGATTGCGCCAATGCATGCGGCAAGACCGGCAAGAGATTCTTGAGCGTCAAAAGCCACATCACCATGATGGCAGCGGCGCAAAGCTTTATCTCTGGCGCCATCTCCAAGACCATCAACATGCCAAACAACGCGGGCATCGAAGATACGCTTGCAGCCTATGAGCTGAGCTGGTCGCTGGGGATCAAGGCGAATGCGCTTTACCGTGACGGATCCAAGCTGAGCCAGCCGCTGGCATCGGCATTGATCGAGGATGACGAGGAAGCCGAAGAGGTCATGCTGAACGGATCGGCGCAAGAAAAGGCCGCCGTGCTGGCCGAAAAGATCGTCGAAAAGATCATCGTGCGCGAAATCATCAAATCGCACCGCGAGAAACTGCCAGAACGGCGCAAGGGCTATACGCAAAAGGCCATTGTCGGCGGCCACAAGGTTTACCTGCGCACTGGCGAATACAAAGACGGCACCTTGGGTGAGATTTTCATCGACATGCATAAGGAAGGTGCGGGCTTCCGGGCGATGATGAACAATTTTGCAATCGCCGTGTCGGTTGGCTTGCAATACGGCGTGCCGCTTGAGGAATTCGTTGACGCCTTCACCTTCACCAAGTTCGAACCCGCCGGCATGGTGCAAGGCAATGAGGCGATCAAGAACGCAACGTCGATCCTTGACTATATCTTCCGCGAACTGGCGGTCAGCTATCTTGACCGGTCCGACCTTGCCCATGTCAAACCCGAAGGTGCGAGCTTTGATGATCTTGGCGGCGGCACGGAAGAGGGCAAGCTCAATATCTCGGCCGTGACCGAAACGGCGGCGTCGAAGTCGCTTGAGATGCTCAAGCATGTGTCTTCGACCGGCTATCTGCGCAAGCGCTTGCCGCAAGATCTGGTGGTTTTGCAAGGCGGTATGGGGGCTACGGCCTTCGCCTCGGGCGATCCGGTGACGGCGCTTAACACGCTGGTGCCCGAAACCCAGCAATACGCAAGTGCCGGCGGATCAACCGCGCTTGCCTCTGGCGTGGTCAGTATGGATGCCCGCGCCAAGGCCAAGATGCAGGGCTATGAGGGCGACCCTTGTGGCGAATGCGGCAATTACACATTGGTGCGTAACGGTACGTGCATGAAATGCAATACCTGCGGCGGTACCAGCGGGTGTAGCTAAGACATTCCCGCCCTCGGGACCACGACCCCGAGGGCAGGCATCCGGGGCGGGTGCGCTCGCCCTAGACGACGTTCAGGCCGCAGGCAAAAAACCGAGCGGTAGAAACTATGAGCCTGAACGGCGAAACTTGATGGGGCGGGGAAACCCGCCCTTTTTTCTGTTCCCGCCACTTTTCGTGCCCGCCCTGTGTTGGTGCCGCACGGGGTGGCACGGGGGGGGGGCAGGGGGGAAATATCGGCCAAACTTCCCCCTAAAGGTATCCTCTTGAAAAACCGGTGTGAAATCGCCAGATTAGCCAAGGGTACATATGCAACCGCGCCGCGGGGGCTGTGCCTTAGTGGAGATTGTGATGAATAAACTTGTCTTGGCCTTTGGCCCCGCCCTGATCACCGGGCTTTTTGCCTTTGGCGTTCAGGCGCAGACCGTGGTTTCCGATACCGACGGCAACGGCACCTATTCGGTCGAGGAGATGAGTGCTGCTTACCCCAAGATGACGAGTGGCTTGTTTCAGCAGTTGGATGTTGACGGCAACGGCGGCGTCGATGCGGATGAGCTGCAAGCCGGCCGCGAAAACGGACTGATCGGCAACTAAGCCAAATCCCGCCCGGCAAGCGAGGTTTTGCCAAAACTGTCTTGTGACCCCAGAGCATCCTCTGGGGTCTTCTTTTTGCGCCCTTTCTTGCCGACGAAAGAGCGGCGAACTGGCGCGCCCGCGCCGAGAATCCCCCAAAAACAGCGGCGCCCTTGTGCAAAGCCACCCCGCAGCACAACTAGGGTGGGTGGCGCTAAGTCACTGATTAAAAGGCGAAAGCCTGAAGAGGAGACTATATCATGAAAACTCTCGCACTGGCATTTGCCGCTATCACTTCCTTTGCTGCCGTGGCCGCCCAGGCCCAGACCGCCGTCAGCGATACCGATGGCAACGGCACCTATTCGATGGAAGAAGTGCAAGCGGCCTATCCCGCGCTTACGGCAGAAGCGTTCACTGCGATTGACGTGAATGCCGACGGCACCTTGGATGCAGATGAGCTGGCAGCAGCGATCGAAGCTGGCGCATTGCCTTCTTGATCTTGCGCGCTTCGATCTGAGCGATCCGCACTTGGGGGCTCCGGGGATACCGGGGCCCTTACCTTTTTGGGGGGATGCGCGGTTTCAGACGCCGCGCGACAGGGCGGCAACGCCGGTGCGGGCCACGTCAGCCAGCCCCAAGGGCCGCATCAGCTCTGCGAAAGCGTCGATCTTTTCCGGGGTTCCGGTGATTTCAAAGACAAAGCTTTCCAGCGTCGAATCAACCACATTGGCGCGAAAGATTTCGGCCAGCCGCAAAGCCTCGATGCGTTTGTCACCCGAGCCGGCCACCTTGAACAAGGCCAGTTCACGCTCCACGCTGGGGCCCTCGACGGTCAGGTCATTGACCTGATGAACCGGCACCAAGCGGTCCAGCTGCGCCTTGATCTGTTCGATCACCTGCGGCGTGCCGCGTGTGACCACGGTGATGCGGCTTAGATGGCCTTTATGGTCAACCTCGGCCACGGTCAGGCTGTCGATATTGTAGCCACGCCCCGAAAACAGCCCGATCACCCGCGCCAAAACCCCGGCTTCATTGTCGACAAGGACGGCCAGAGTGTGGGCTTCGATCACTTCAGCATTCGGGTCGCGCAGATCATAGGCCGAATGGCTGGTCGCGCCTTTTTTGATGTTAAGTGCAGACATCTGGTTCACCTTTCAAACAAGCACCGCACCTTTGGCGCCAATGGCCCCATCGGTATCGTCGTCGCCCAGAAGCATTTCATTATGGGGTTTGCCTGACGGTATCATCGGGAAACAGTTTTCGTGCTTTTCAACGAGGCAGTCAAAAATCACCGGGCCGTCGTAATCCAGCATCTCTTGAATGGCGTCATCGAGTTTGGCCGGATCCGAGCAGCGAATGCCCTTGCAGCCGAAGGCCTCGGCCAGTTTGACGAAATCGGGCAGGGCCTCGGACCAGCTTTGCGAATAGCGCGCGCCGTGCAAAAGCTGCTGCCACTGGCGCACCATACCCATGCGTTCGTTGTTGAGGATGAATTGCTTGACCGGCGTGCGAAACTGCATCGCTGTGCCCATTTCCTGCATGTTCATCAGCCAGGACGCCTCGCCCGCAACATTGATGACCAAGGCATCGGGATGCGCCACCTGCACGCCGATAGAGGCGGGCAGGCCGTATCCCATGGTGCCCAGCCCGCCAGAGGTCATCCAGCGGTTCGGTTCGTCAAAATGCAGATATTGCGCGGCCCACATCTGATGCTGGCCCACTTCGGTGGTGATATAGCGGTCGCGGCCCTTGGTCAGCGCTTCTAGGCGTTCGAGGGCATATTGCGGTTTGATGATGTCGTCAGAGCCGGTGTAAGCAAGGCAGCGCTTCAATTTCCACTGCTCGATCTGGCCCCACCATTTGGCAAGCCCATCCTTGTTCACCTTGCGCCCACGCGATTTCCAGACCTTGAGCAGATCTTCAAGCACATGGCCGATATCGCCGACGATAGGCACATCGGTCCGAATGACTTTGTTGATCGAGGAAGGGTCGATATCGATATGCGCCTTTTTGGAACCCGGGCTGAAATCGGCAATGCGCCCGGTGATGCGGTCGTCAAATCGCGCACCGATGTTGATCAGAAGATCGCAGCCATGCATGGCCAGATTGGCCTCATAAAGCCCGTGCATGCCCAGCATGCCGATCCAGTTCTTGCCCGAGGCAGGATAGGCACCCAAGCCCATCAGGGTTGAGGTGACGGGAAAGCCGGTTGCATCGGCAAGTTCGCGCAAAAGCTGGCTTGCGGCGGGGCCGGAATTGATGACGCCGCCGCCGGTGTAAAAGACCGGGCGCTTGGCCTTTTCCATCAGATCGACAAGGTCGGTGATGGAAGCCAGATCGCCCTTCAGCTTGGGCTGGTAATGGCTGACCTTCGCTTCGCGCGGGCCCGAATAGCTGCCGGTGGCAAACTGCACATCTTTGGGAATATCAATCAAAACCGGGCCGGGGCGGCCCTGGGTGGCGACATGAAAGGCCTGATGCAGGGTTTCGGCCAGCTTGTGGGTGTCTTTGACCAGCCAGTTATGCTTGGTGCAAGGCCGGGTGATGCCGACCGTATCGGCCTCTTGAAAGCCATCGGTGCCAATCATGAATGTCGGCACCTGACCGGACAGGCATATGATCGGGATCGAATCCATCAAGGCATCGGTCAGGCCGGTGACCGCATTGGTCGCGCCGGGACCAGAGGTGACCAGAACCACGCCCGGTTTGCCGGTTGAACGGGCATAGCCTTCAGCCATATGCACCGCACCTTGTTCGTGGCGCACCAGAATATGTTTGATGTCGTTTTGCTGAAAGATCTCATCATAGATCGGTAGCACCGCACCGCCGGGGTAGCCAAAGACCACATCGACGCCCTGATCTTTCAGCGCCTGAACCACCATCTTCGCACCGGTCATCTGCCGTGACATAGCTTAACTCCATCCCTCATCTTCGCACTTCGCAACAAAAAGCCCCCGATGGTTACTCGGGGGCGCATGGGTACCAATATGGTTTGCCGTTACCGGCCCATGCGCCATATCCTTACCACTACTAGGATCGCCCTCATGGCGGTCGGCCTTTCATTGCTGCGACGCGACATTAGGCGGGGCAAAAGGGGGCGTCAACCGCCAATTTTGCGAATAAAGTGTCGCGATTGGCTTGTTGCTGATATTTTTGTTTCAACTTTTGCCCCGTATTCGAAATTATCCGGGATTCCGGGCGGTTTTCAGACGCCAAGCCAAAGCATGTAGACGGCATAAATGCCAAGGCCCGCAAACCCCATGCGGCGGCTGATGCGGTCATGCAGATAAGACAAGGCGACAAGCGCCAGTGCTGCCAGAAATGCGAGCGTCATATCAACGCCCATGAACCGCGCGGCGATCGGGATCGGGGTGATCACCGCAGTGGTTCCCAAAATCGCCAACAGGTTGAGGATGTTCGATCCGATCACATTGCCGACCGCAAGGGCGCCTTGGCCACGGTAGGCCGCCATCAGCGCCGTCGCGAGTTCCGGAAGCGAGGTGCCGATGGCTACAATTGTCAGGCCAATCACGGCCTCGCTGACGCCCATGGCCCGCGCAATCTCGGTGGCACTGTCTACCAGCGCACGCGCGCCAAGCATTAACCCGACAAGCCCCGCTACAATCAAAAGCACTGCCATCCATGTCGGGTACTGGGGCGCTTCATCGGCATCGGCGTCATCGCAAGTGGTGCGAAAACACGCGCAAAGATAGGTGCCAAGTGCGCCAAGAAGTAAGATCCCTTCCCAGCGCCCAAGAACGCCATTCGCGAACATCAGCCAGACCACAAGGGTCGCACCAATCATGATGGCGAAGTCGCGTTTGACGCTGGCAAAGGGCAAGGCCACCGGGGACACGGCCGCCGCAAGCCCCATGATCAACAAAGTATTGGCGATGTTGGAGCCGATGACATTGCCAACCGCAATATCCGGAACACCTGCCAGTGCGGCTTGCACCGCGACCAGCAATTCCGGCGCCGAGGTGCCAAAGCCGACAATCGTCAAACCGATCACCAATGGCGGCACCTTGAACCTACGCGCAACCGCAACCGCGCCCCGCACAAGCGCTTCGCCACCAAGCAAGAGGCCGACAAGGCCTGCGAAAAACAAAATGACGGTCACGCGGCTATCCACAAATAGTGTTGTTGTTCAGATCACTTTCGCGACAGGAAATTACAAGAGGGGTTTGGAAAAAGGCGGTGGTTTCGACCCGATTTTCCGGAGAAGCCTGTCGCAGTAAGGCATCAGTTGTATTGACTGCGCAGTCAATGTAGCATGATCGCGACACAACAGGGGATCGACATGAAGCCAATTGCCAAGGATGACCGGATCGTCGCCAATATTCGCGACGCAGCTTTCAAAAGCTTTACCTATCCCGATGGGGCCGCGTTCGGGGATACCATCTTGCAGCTTGATAGCGACCAGCCTTTGGGCGTGGGTTTTCATGTCTACAAGATGCCCGCAGGCATGACGACACGCGCGCATCGCCACAATGGCCACGAGCAGTTCTTGATCTTGGAGGGCGAGCTGATCGAAAGTGATGGCACGGTCTTGCGCGCCGGGGATCTGGTGTTTTACCGAGATGGGACCGAGCATCATTCCCACACGCCCGACGGCTGCCTTTTGGCTGTCCATATCGCGGGCCCCGAAGTGGCAGTGGACTAAAGGCGCGGCGGTTTGGGGCGTTGATGGTGGCACCGCCACCAGCGGCGCATGCCGCTGCGGGGGTGGTCAGGACTTTTGCAGCAAATCCCAGCGGTTGCCAAACGGATCGCGCCAGACCGCTACAAGGCCGTATGGCTCATGGCGGGGTTCCTCTTCAAAAACCACACCTTGCGCCAGCATATCTGCATGATCGCGCGCAAAATCGTCGGTATGTAAGAACAAGAAAACCCGCCCGCCGGTTTGATTGCCAATGGCCGCAGTTTGGCGGGGTCCATCGGCCTTGGCCAAAAGCAGCCGACACCCGGCTTGCCTCTCGGACGCGGGGCCCGATGGTGCGACCGTGACCCAACGCTTGTTGGGCCCTTGCGCGATATCCTCGATCAAGCGAAAGCCAAGCTTGCCGACGTAAAACGCCAAGGCTTCGTCATAATCGGGAACAACAAGGGCTATTTCGCCGATATGTTGCGCGCGTGTCGGTGGGGCTTGCCCATCAGTGCTCACGGGCTAAAGCCTCATGCCTCACCAATCGGGCGTACGGGGCGGGCCTCGGGCAAGGTGATGCGGGCAACTTGTTCGGCGATCGGATCAACCGACAACGGATGGGTGTCTTCTATATGCTTGGCCGGATCGCCGATGTCTTGCCAAAGACCGTTCTTGTAGATCTCGACCGAATTGAATTTTGCCTTGTAACCCATCTTGCGGCTGCCGGGCACCCAATAGCCAAGATAGACATAGGGAAGGCCCGAGGCCCGCGCGATTTCGATGTGATCAAGGATGATATAGGTGCCCAGACTGTCGCCTGCGCGGTCGGGTTCGTAAAAGCTGTAGACCATGCTTAGCCCGTCATCCAGAACGTCGGTCAGGCAAACGGCGTTAAGGGCGCGGCGTCCGTCAAGCTCATTCGGTGGGGCGGTATATTCGACAACCCGGCTTTTGACCGGGGTTTCTTCGATCATCGCGGCAAATTCGAAAATATCCATATCGGCCATGCCGCCGTCGGCATGGCGGCTGTCCAGATAGCGGCGGAAAAGGGCATATTGATCCTCGGTCGCCCATGGGCTGGTGGCTTCGCGCCGCAAATAGTCGTTGCGCTTGATGGTGCGTTTTTGGCTGCGGCTTGGTGCAAAGTCAGCAACCCGGATACGCGCGGACAGACATGCCGTGCATTCGGCGCAAGACGGGCGGTAAAGCACGTTTTGCGAGCGCCGGAAGCCTTGTTTTGACAAGGCGTCATTCAAGCGTACCGCGTTATCGCCCGGCAGTGCCGTGAACAGCTTGCGCTCCGCGCGCCCGTCAAGATAGGGGCAAGGCTGCGGGGCCGTCACATAGAACTGGGGTGCGATAGGCAAAGTATGGCGCATGAAGGCTCAATAGTTGGGGTCCGGGGCGGTTAAATCACCAACACGTTAGCAAGCTGTTATCTATACGCCAAGAGCCAGTTGCGTTCTGTCGTCGCAAAAATTCCATCGAAAATGCCAAGGGCCGAACGCAGATACGTTCGGCCCCCAAAGATTTCACGCCCATGAAGGTCAGTCGCGCGGGCCTTCAGTAACGCCCCGGCGCTTCGTCTGCGCTGTCGGCGGGCTTGTCTTGGCTTTCGTCGCGCGGGCTCTTGGCGCGTTCGTCAAGGTATTCATCGAACTCCGATTTATCCTTGCTGGCGCGCAGCCGTTCCAGGAACGATTCGAATTCCTGTTGCTCACGCTCAAGCCGGTTCAGGGTATCGGACTTATAGGCGTCAAAAGCGCTGTTTCCCGATGAGCGGAAGCCATGGCGATGCAACCGAACCTCATAGCGGGCGCTTTGGTTGCGCTGACGTGAGCAGGAATTGGAAAACATGCGCTTGCTCCAGATCATATAGGCCAGAAGTGCAAGGCCGAGGGGCCAGAAAA
>JBAUHP010000131.1:0-9435 GCA_049680345.1 Albidovulum sp.
GTCCAGAAAATAAGGAGCAGCCGAAGTGAAACGGAATGTATTGATCATTGGTGCCGGTGGCGTCGCACAGGTTGTGGCGCATAAATGTGCACAAAATAACGACGTGCTGGGGAATTTGCATATTGCCAGCCGCACGGCGTCGAAATGCGAGGCGATCATTGCATCGGTTCACGAAAAATCCGCGATGAAAGTGCCGGGCGTGTTCCAGGCGCATGCTGTGGACGCGATGGATACGCCAGCTGTGGCCGCGCTGATCCGCGAAACCGGCGCGCAGATCGTGATCAACGTAGGGTCTCCTTTCGTCAATATGACCGTGCTTCAGGCCTGCATCGATACCGGCGTGGCCTATATGGACACGGCCATTCATGAAGACCCCGAAAAAATCTGCGAAACCCCGCCCTGGTACGGCAATTACGAATGGAAGCGGCGAGAGGCTTGCGCTGCGGCCGGTGTGACCGCAATCTTGGGCGTGGGCTTTGATCCGGGTGTTGTGAACGCCTATGCGCGGCTGGCGGCGGATGATTATCTTGATACGGTGACCAGCATCGACATTGTCGATATCAACGCGGGCTCCCACGGCAAATGGTTTTCAACCAACTTCGACCCCGAAATCAATTTCCGCGAATTCACTGGCACGGTCTATAGCTGGCAAAAGGGTGCGTGGCAGGAAAACAAGATGTTCGAGGTTGGTCATGAATATGACCTGCCCGTCGTCGGCAAGCAAAAGGCCTATATGACCGGCCATGACGAGGTGCATTCACTGGCCAACCGCTATCCGGATGCCGATGTGCGCTTCTGGATGGGCTTTGGCGACCACTATATCAACGTCTTTACCGTGCTGAAAAACCTTGGGCTTTTGTCCGAGCAACCGGTAAAAACCGCCGAAGGGCTTGAGGTTGTTCCGCTCAATCTGGTCAAGGCCGTGCTGCCCGACCCGGCCAGTCTTGCGCCGGATTATACCGGCAAGACCTGTATCGGAGATGTGGTGAAGGGCACCAAAGACGGCAAACCCGCCGAGGTGTTCATCTATAACGTTGCTGACCATAAGGACGCCTATAACGAGGTTGGCAGTCAGGGCATTTCCTACACCGCCGGTGTGCCGCCGGTCGCCGCCGCGATGCTGATTGCATCGGGGGAATGGGATGTGGGCACGATGGCCAATGTCGAAGATCTTGACCCCAAGCCATTCCTTAACCTGCTGAACAAGATCGGCCTGCCTACCCGGATCAAAGACAAGGACGGCGACCGCGCGCTTAGCTTTTCTTGAAAACGGTAATGCCGGTCACTGGACCGCTTTTAGCCAAATCTTGGCTGGCTTAAAAGATAACGGTCCATGATCGGCAGTGCCGCCGCCCCAATGGCGCGGGCGTTGCGCCCGACGGATGCTGGCGCCACAATAAGCGCGCTTATGCCTTGCGTGTCAGTCTTTTTGATGGCGCGGTGGGTCTTTTCGACAATCAGTGCGCAGATCTCGGGCGGGCAATTGGCGTCGATCAATATACGCTCAAAATCAATCACCGATGCAACGGCGATAGCTCCGATAGCAAGATGCTGGGCTGTATGATCAATCCACTCGGCAAGCGGCGCACCAAATTCGGACCAATCGCAATCGGGCTGCCAGATCAGGGCTGGGTCAATGCCCGCAGCTTCCAGTTGTTGTTCAAGGCGGTAAAGCGATGCATTGTGAATAAGTTGGCGTGTGCCTGCACTTGTCGCAACCGGGATTGACCCAAATGCACCGGCATTTCCGGTGCGGCCGGCATAGACCTTGTCGTCCAGCACCACCCCGCCGCCAATGAACGATCCGATAAAGAAATAGGCATAATCCGCAAATTCGCGCCCTCGGCCAAACACGTGTTCGGCGGTGCATGCGGCGGTCGTGTCATTTTGCACGCTGACCGGCAGGCCGGTGATCTTGGCGACCGATCCGGCAATGTCGAAGTCACGCCATTTGTTCATTTCCTCTTTCGGCGCATTGACCAGATCAAGCCAATTCCAAAGCTCATACGGGGCGGCGACGCCTATTCCGGCAAGACTGGCCTTTTGGGACTTGGACAGGCCCTGCATCAGTGACCTGAAACCTTCGCGCAGAAAACTCATAAGCGCCTCTGGCGTCGGATAGGCATAGGTTTTCTTGATCTGGGCGCGCGTTGCTCCAACGATATCAATCAAGACCAGATCAGCGCTTTTGCGGCCAATATTCAGACCGATCGACAAGACCCCATCGGGGTTAAGCGCCATCGGGACCGAGGGTTTGCCGACTTTGCCGCGAATGGGTTCGCCGCGGATCACAAGCCCGTCTTTCTCCAACGCCCGGATGATAATCGACACGGTCTGCGCCGACAGGTTTGAGCGGCGCGCAATATCCGCACTTGGCAAGCCGCCATGCCGCTGGATCAACGAAAGCACCAGCCTTTCATTATGATCTCGAACCCCGGATTGGTTCGCGCCCCCCTTCGGGTCGCGGATCAAGGCGGCATTCATTCCATCGGCAATATCGCTTGCGTTCATGTGCCAAGTCTTGCCCTCCTCAAGTTAATAAATCAAGTTTATTTATTTATTGACAGATCGCACCGACTCGGGGTTCTATTTGCCTTAGGTCAGGCGGCGATAATGCCCGCCCGATAGTTTGGCCGCAGACAAAAGCTTTGCGCCATGATGGACCAAAGGGAGAATACCATGACCAGATTTCTTACAGGTGCGGCGGTTGGCGCATTGATGATCGGCGCGGCAACAGCTGCATCAGCCGAAAGCGCATGTCTGATCACCAAAACCGATACCAACCCCTTCTTTGTGAAGATGAAAGAAGGCGCGACCGCCAAAGCGACAGAGCTTGGGATAGAGCTTAAATCCTACGCCGGCAAAGTTGATGGCGATAGCGAAAGCCAGGTTGCCGCGATCGAGACCTGCATCGCCGATGGGGCAAAAGGTATTTTGCTGACCCCATCCGACACCAAGGGCATCGTGCCAGCCGTACAAAAGGCGCGCGATGCCGGGCTGTTGGTTATCGCGCTTGATACGCCGCTTGATCCGATTGATTCCGCCGACGCGACCTTTGCTACGGACAATTTCCTTGCAGGTGAGTTGATCGGCAAATGGGCCGCCGCTGCATTGGGCGACGCCGCCGCCGATGCGAAAATCGCCATGCTTGATCTTGATGTCAGCCAGCCGACCGTCGGTGTGCTGCGCGATCAGGGCTTTTTGCAAGGTTTCGGAATTGAGCTGGGTGATCCCAACAAATGGGGCGACGAAACCGATCCGCGCATTGTTGGCAATGACGTGACCCAAGGCAACGAAGAGGGCGGGCGCCGCGCGATGGAAAGCCTTCTGGCAAGAGATCCGTTCATCAATGTGGTCTATACGATCAATGAGCCCGCCGCCGCAGGTGCTTATGAGGCGCTCAAGGCGATTGGCCGCGAGAATGACGTCTTGATCGTGTCGGTCGATGGCGGGTGCCCGGGTGTTGCCAATATCAAGGATGGGGTCATTGGTGCCACATCGCAGCAATATCCGCTTTTGATGGCATCCTTGGGGGTCGAAGCGATTGCGGCTTGGGCAAAGGACGGCACGAAGCCTGCACCGACGCCGGGAAAAGCGTTCTTTGATACCGGTGTGGCACTGGTGACCGACAAACCTGTCGAGGGTGTTGAGTCAATCGATACCACGCAAGGCACAGCGCTTTGCTGGGGCTGAGCCGCCTTCATTGATCGCATCATGATCTAAGGGCAGTATGACGTTGGGGGCGGTGGACGTACTGCCCCCAATCCTATCTTGGGGGAACAACATGGCAAGCGATACAGGCCGCGTACCAGCCTACGAGGCCGCAGCGGACGGCGGCACAGAAGCGGTGGCAGAGTTTGTCGAAGAACGCAGGTTCGTTCACCGGGTTCAGCATCTCTTGCATCAAACCCCGTCATTGGTGCCGCTGGTGGTTTTGCTATTCGCAATCGCCACCTTCGCGGTGGCACTCGGCGGCAAGTTCTTTGCGCCGTTCACGCTAACGCTGATCCTTCAGCAGGTCGCCATTACCGGTGTTGTTGGGGCCGCACAAAGCCTTGTCATCTTGACCGCAGGGATCGACCTTTCGGTCGGCGCGATCATGGTTTTGTCGTCGGTGGTCATGGGCCAGTTCACGTTCCGCTACGGGCTGCCGCCGGGCATTGCGGTGCTGTGCGGCTTTGGCTGTGGCGCGCTTATGGGCTTTATCAACGGTACATTGATCGCCCGGATGAAGCTGCCGCCCTTCATCGTGACCCTTGGCATGTGGCAAATCGTACTTGCCACCAATTTCCTTTATTCCGCGAATGAGACGATCCGAAGTCAAGACATCTCTGCCCATGCACCGATCTTGCAGTTTTTCGGTGAAAGCCTGCACGTCGGCGGCGCGGTCTTTACCTACGGCGTGATTGCCATGGTCGCTTTGGTGTTGGGCCTGGCCTATGTCTTGCGCCACACCGCCTGGGGTCGGCACGTCTACGCGGTGGGTGATGACCCGGACGCCGCCGAACTGGCCGGGGTACAGGTAAAGCGTGTGTTGATCACGGTTTACACGGTTTCGGGACTTATCTGCGCATTGGCAGGCTGGGTCTTGATCGGGCGGTTAGGTTCTGTCTCACCCACCGCCGGGCAATTTACCAATATCGAAAGCATTACCGCTGTCGTGATCGGCGGCATCTCTCTTTTCGGCGGGCGCGGTTCGGTTTTGGGGATGATGTTCGGTGCGCTTATCGTGGGCGTCTTTTCAATGGGCCTCAAGATGTTGGGAACCGACCCGCAATGGACTTACCTCTTGATCGGCTTTCTTATCATCGCGGCGGTGGCCGTTGATCAATGGATCAGAAAGGTGGCTGGTTGATGGAACCGATACTCAAAACCCGCAATCTGGTAAAACGCTATGGCCGTGTGACGGCGCTGGATCACTGCGATTTCGATCTTTATCCGGGTGAGATATTGGCCGTGATCGGCGATAACGGTGCCGGAAAATCGACACTGATCAAGGCGATATCGGGTGCGGTGAAGCCCGAAGCAGGTGAGATCTTGCTGGATGGCAAGAAGGTCAGCTTTTCCTCGCCACTTGATGCGCGAAAGGCAGGGATAGAGACGGTTTATCAAAACCTCGCGCTGTCGCCCGCCTTGTCGATCGCCGACAATATGTTCTTGGGCCGAGAGCTCCGCAAACCCGGCATCCTGGGCAGCCTCTTTCGCAAGCTTGATCGATCCGAGATGGAACGGCGCGCCCGCGAAAAACTGACCGAATTGGGCCTGATGACGATCCAGAATATCGGGCAAGCGGTGGAAACGCTTTCTGGCGGCCAAAGGCAGGGCGTCGCGGTCGCACGCGCAGCGGCGTTCGGATCACGGGTGGTGATCATGGATGAACCGACCGCCGCACTGGGGGTGAAA
The DNA here is from genome assembly GCA_049680345.1 of Albidovulum sp. Lineage (GTDB taxonomy): Bacteria > Pseudomonadota > Alphaproteobacteria > Rhodobacterales > Rhodobacteraceae > TMP-24. The sequence continues at coordinate 5,404 of JBAUHP010000131.1, forward strand.
GAAAGCCGCCGGGTGTTAGAACTGATCTTGGATGTGAAGGCGCGCGGCCTGCCGATTGTGCTGATCAGCCACAACATGCCGCATGTGTTCGAGGTCGCCGACCGTATTCACATTCACCGGCTTGGCAAAAGGCTGTGCGTGATAAGCCCGAAGGATTACTCCATGTCGGACGCCGTCGCATTCATGACCGGCGCCAAGCAAGCGCCTTCGGAGGATAAAGTTTCAGCGTGGCAATGACAGCAGAAGAGACACTCCTGTTGCATCTGCCACAACCCGGCGCGGCGCGGCGATTGATCGCCATCGCAGGGCCGCCTGCAAGTGGAAAATCGACCCTAGCGCAGGCATTTTGTTCTGTTTTGTTGGCCAAAGGACGGCGCGCCGCATTGGTGCCGATGGACGGGTTTCACCTTGATAATGCGGTTTTGCGCGAACGCGGGCAGCTTGCACGAAAGGGCGCGCCGGAAACATTCGACGCTGCGGGTTTTTTGGCGCTTATGCCCCGACTACAATCGCGCGAAGAGGTCGCCGTGCCTTTGTTCGACCGTAGCCGCGACATTGCCGTAGCCGGGGCGGCGGTGGTGGCGCGTGACTGCGATTATGTGATTGTCGAAGGAAATTACCTGCTGTTCGATGAAGCCCCATGGCGCGGGCTTGCGGCGCTCTGGGATCTGTCAGCCTTTATTGCCCCATCAGACAATGTCTTGCGCGAACGCCTTGTCGGGCGCTGGCTTGATCATGGCCTGACCATGGCAGATGCGATTTCGCGCGCCGAAGACAATGATCTGGCAAATGCCCGGCGCATCGTGGCCGCACGCCTGCCATCTGACCATGATTTTACAACCTGACCTAGCAGTAGGGAAACGGCCCTATAGACGGACGATGCGCGTGGCTGTCTTGCGCCGCAAAAGCCGCATGAGACACGATGAAAGATATGTGAAGATCGACTGCGCACCGATGCCCGCAAAAAGGCATAGCGGCAGGGTGATCAAGACCGCGATGATCGGCCCTTCAAGCCCCACCGAAGGAAGGGCCGCGCGCAGTGACAAAACCACAAAGTTGTGCACGAGGTAGATAAACAACGAAGCTGACGCCGCCCGCTGCATAAGCCGCGACAGCGCCTTGGGAAGCGACAGGTCGATGCGCAGCAGCAACAACAACGCACCGCCAACCGCGATCGCCCAGAAGCTTGGCCAAGTATTCGGAAACGACACGACCACCGCCCCAAGCGCCGCAACCGTCAGCGCCTTGCGAAGACCCGTGTCCGCGAAATAGGCCGACCAGCCAAGGAACAAGAACGGCAAACAAACCGGCAAAACTCGTATCATATGTGGCGTACTCAGCCAATCTTCACTAATCACCCCAAGGTCGAAAAACGCGAAGACTTGCTGAAACGCGATTGAAGCGGCGGCCGTTGCGAAAGTCGCAAACAAGCCGAAGTGGAAGGGCATGGTTCGGATCTTTTTTCTTGCGGTAGGTATTGTCGCCAGCAACAGCACCGCCAGCGTGAGCTGGGCATAGAGGCTGACAAACCACAAAGGCTCTAACAGGGGTGCGGGCAGCCGGCCCATATTATTGCCCGACAACAGATACATCCCCAAGGGTATATCGGCCCTTACGGTGTTATAAACCAAGAGCATCAAGAAATAGAGCGGCACGATAGGGACCAGCATGTTTTTGGCCACCCGCAGCACCGCGCCTTCCCCTAGCGAGCTTTTCTGAAACCGCGCGCAGGAATAGCCGGTCAGGATGATCAGCAGCCAAGTGCCGCCCATCGTCATCCAGTGAGTCGTGTGAAAGAAAACAACGCAACCGATCGCAACAAGCCTGAGCCAGACATTTGCCTCTACCATGGTCTTGCGGGCAGCGGTTGCCGGTGCGAGGTTTTCGATCGCAGCCAGGGTCATATGTTCCCAACCCTCGGGCGCTTTTCCAAGCCGTTCTTCAAGTGCCAGCTGCACATGCAAGAACGCAAGCGAATCCCCGCCCAGCCCGGCGAAACTATCGGAAGGGCCAACGCTGCTGCGCCGCAAGGCGTCGGCAAAGACCGCAGCCAACGGACCAAGGGGTGCTGCGGTCTTCGCGGCCGCGATACTGTTTGCACGTGCTGTGATTTCGGCAACATCGGTCTTGCCGCTGCGCAAGATCGGCACATCCGCCATCCCGCCGACCATGATCGCCGAGCGCGGTAAGGAAAACCCGTCTGCCAGACAAGATATGATCTGGCCTGCCTTCGTGCTGTCGGTCGTCATGACAACAAGGCTGTCGTCAACCGAGGCCGCATAGCCTGAAAAGCCCGCATCTGTAAGGCGCGCTTCGACCTGGTCAAGACTGATGCGCAGACCGAAAAGCTTGGCGATCCGTTTTTCGCGGCCAATGATACGGAAGTAGCCAGCCTGATTGCGTTCGGCAATGTCACCCGTCCGCAAATGATGCACCTCGCGGCCAAGCGCAAGATCGGCGCGGGTGTCTGCATAGCCAAGCATCACATTCGGGCCATCATAGATCAGCTCTCCGCTGATGCCCGGTTGGGTGATCTCTTGCCCATTTGGACCGCTGATAAATAATCTGCCACCTGGAATCGCGCGGCCAATGCAGTCGGGGTTGGCGGCGGCGTCTGCGGGCGGCAGGTAGGACATGCGGGGTGCTGCTTCGGTTTGGCCATACATGACGCAAAAGCCCCAGCCGGTCTTGGCGCCAAGTGCCGCCAGTTCACGCACCTTGTCAGGCGCCGCACGTCCGCCCGCTTGCGCCACCAGCCGCAAACCCGCGGAAGAGGCAAAATCGAAGCCCTTGGCTTGCAAAAGATCAATCTGATGCGGCACCAATTGCAGATTTGTGACGGCCTGCGCGCGGTAAAGCGCCGCAAAAGCCGGCTCGCCCGCCGAAAGGTCGGTCAACACAAGGCGCGCGCCCGCCGCAAGGTGTGAATGAAGGACGGACATCCCGAAAGAGTAGAAAAGCGGCAAGGCGGTAATGCCAACGTCTTGTGGCTGAAGGTCAAGATACTGGGCGATGGATCCGGCATTCGCGTCAACCGCCTCGGCCGACAGCCGGACAAGGCGCGGATCGCCCGTGGTCCCCGAGGTCGATAGCAACAAGCGCAAATCGGGGTGCATATCGGCGGGGCCAGCATCGGTTGGCGTGAGCACACATTTATCGCCCGACATGCCAAGGACAACATTCGGTTTGTACCGGCGGGCGATATCTGTGTCGGGCTGGCTTGCGCCCGGTGCGACAAGGATCACCGGATGCCCGCCGCTCAGCGCGCCAAGATAGGCCGCAATGACAGGGACACGCGGGGTGATTTCAACGCTGACAAGAAGCCGTCCGCCTTGGCCTGCGGCCAGTTGGTCAAGCCGTTCCCGCCAATCCCTTACGGCGCTGGCAAGGTTGCCATAAGTCACGTCGCCCAATTGCGGATCACAAAACGCAACGGTGTCGCCACGGGGGCCGAAAGCATCGATAAAGTTCATTCAGTTTCTCGGTACCAGCGTACCCCCAAGAAACAGCCATATGGGTGTCTGGTTGCCCCGTCAACTTCCCCGCTCGCCCGGCCTGCCTTTTTTCAAAAACTGTTTCCGCACAGGCGATGATCGCCGCCAAGCAGCAGGATTTGGCTTGCCGGCGGATCAGAGTCTTCGAGGCGATTTGTCAGATCCGGCGCCCTAAAAGCAGCAACGCATTCTCAAACAGCACCACGCTTTTACCGGCACGTGCCGCAAGCTGCGCGCCTTCAAGAAGCGCCAAGGTCGCTGCCGCCTCTGCTTGCGGATCAACCACGCCCGCGATTGTGCGGTCACTTTGGCCGGTAGCGAATACCATCTTGATCCAGTTGATCACGGTTTGGCGCAAATGATCGATCTCCACCATCACCTCGGCGGGCAAGCTTTCACGACTGGCAGAGAAGGATACACAAAGGCACAGGCTGTTGCCGCCTTGCAAAGCATCGCGGTAAAGACCGATCAACGCCCCAAGCCGCGCCGCACCTGTGGGATGAGACCGCTCAATATCCGCGCAGGCCGCCTCAATACC
>JBAUHP010000132.1:0-6755 GCA_049680345.1 Albidovulum sp.
CCTATGACGACAGCACGATAATGCGATTTCATGGAATCACCCCCCTCTGTACAGACGTGTACAGAGATTGCACCGCCCTAGACACCACTGTCCAGTACTTTCAAATCACGCCGCCGATCCAAGAAGAGATTGGCGCATTGCCCTAGCGCAGTGACCATTGGCTGGCGTTCATGCGGACAAGATCACAGCCGCGCAAGTTGCCGTCGGTGGCCATGGTGACTTGGGCAGGTCGCGGCGGTTTTCGGCCAATTCAAGCCGCAGGCGGACCCACCATACCCTCCCAAAGCCTGTCGGCGCCTTTGTATCACAAGAGGTGCCATAACAGGTAAGGTCCGGTCTGAGCTTTTATCCGACGCGATCACGCCGCAAGGGTAGCCGGGCAGCGCCCGATCGCGGGCGGGTGCGTAAAGGGGCAGGCACGGCCATTCGGCCCCCTCCCCTCCCGAATTCAGGACCTCTTGGCCGCAAAGAAGTGCTTCAAAAGCGCCGCGGCCTGTGCGGCACCGATGCCGTCATAGACCTCGGGCGCATGATGGCACTGGCTTTGGGCGAAGATGCGAGCACCAACGCTGACGCCGCCCGATTTGGGATCATCGGCACCGTAGTAAAGCCTGCGGATACGGGCGAAAGAGATGGCGGCGGCGCACATCGGGCAAGGCTCCAGTGTCACGTAAAGATCATGGCCTTCAAGCCGCTCGGACCCCAAGGCCCGGCACGCCGCACGGATCGCCAGCACTTCGGCATGGGCGGTCGGATCGCACAGCTCGCGCGTGCGGTTACCGGCGGCGGCCACCACCTGCCCGCCGGGGCCGACAACCACGGCACCCACAGGCACTTCGCCGCGATCAGCGGCAGCGCGCGCCTCGCTCAGGGCGTGATCCATGTGGCTTGCAAAACTCATTCCCCCTGATGCCGTGGCGCGCGCGATCACGCAAGTCCTTCCCGTGCGCGCCAATCCCCTGTAGAGGAGCGCTTTGCAGCCGTCCCCCAAAGCGTTAGAAGGTGTCATGACCGAAGAAAAAACATCCGGCGACCGTATTGCCAAGGTAATGGCGCGCGCCGGCGTCGCCTCGCGCCGAGACGCGGAACGTATGATCATTGAGGGCCGGGTTGCGGTGAATGGCAAAGCCATCCAATCGCCCGCGCTTGATATCTTGCCCACTGACCGGGTCACAGTTGACGGCAAACCCATCGACGCGCCGCAGCCCGCGCGGCTTTGGCTTTATTACAAACCCTTGGGCCTTGTGTCATCCAACAAGGATGAAAAGGGGCGCCAGACGGTGTTCGACACCTTACCCAAGGATATGCCACGGGTCAATTCGGTGGGGCGGCTTGATATCAACTCGGAGGGGCTGTTGCTGTTGACCAATGACGGCGGGCTCAAGCGCAGGCTGGAGCTGCCGTCAACCGGCTGGCTGCGCAAATACCGGGTGCGGGTGAATGGCCGCCCGAATGATGCGACCTTCGACCCGCTCCGCCGCGGGGTGCAGGTTGAGGGAGAGGATTTCTTGCCGATGGAGGTCAGCCTTGACCGTCAGCAAGGCGCGAATGCCTGGCTGACGGTGGGCCTGCGCGAAGGCAAGAACCGCGAGATCCGCCGCGCGATGACGGAAGTGGGGATGATCGTGAACCGGCTGATCCGGGTAAGCTACGGGCCGTTCCGGCTGAACACGATGAAGCCCGGCGATGTGGTCGAGGTCAAGCAGCGCATCTTGCGCGAGCAGCTTGGCGAAACCGGCGAGACGGAACCCGGCGGCACGGCGGCCCCCAAACGCAAGACCGGCCCTGGCGTGGACCATAAATCACGCAATGCGCGCCACGATGGTAAAGGCCCCGACCGCAAAGGCCCCGACCGCAAAGGCTCTGACGCCAAAGCCTACGACCGGGGGCCGCGCGCGCCGCGTCCGCAAGGCGACGGCGGCGAACGCAAGCCCCGCGCGGCCGGGGCTGAGGGTGCGGGCTTTACCCGCAAACCCCGCCCCGAGGGCCGAAGTGACCCGCTTGCGGGCGAACCCGGCGCCGGGCGCGCCAATTACGAACGCAAATCGCGGCCAGCGCGTGACGGGGTTGGCGGCGGTGATGGCAAACCGCGCGGCCCACGGCCCGGCGGTGGTGGCAGTGTTGGCGGCAGCGGCGGCAGTAGAGGCGGCGGTAGTGGCGGCGGCGGTAGTGGTGGCGGGGGCTTTGGCGGCAAGCCGCGTACATCGGGCCCGGCCAAGGGCCGTGACGGCCCGGCATCGAGACCGCCGCGCAAGCCCGGCACCAAATAAGCCAGCCAGCACGATAAGCGCCCGGCCTGATGGATCGGGCGCGAAATTCCCCCCGAAACGCCCTTGGCCAAGACGCAAGGTCGTGCCAAACTCCGGCCATAAAAAGGGTCGTCATGCGCATATCTTTTTCAACGACGTTCCGCCCTGTGCTTGGTGCCATTGGCCTTGCCGCTGCCCTTGCCGCCTGCACGACCGATCTTCTGCCTGCCAGCACCGCAAAGCCCGCCGCGCCCCACGATACGGCCCCGTTTGAAGCCCCGGTCACGGCCCCCGACCGCGCAGCGCTGGAAGCGGCGGATTATTACCGGCGGATTGAGGCGAACACCCTGTCGCAAGGGCTTTTGCGCCTGGACGGGGGCGGCAACGACACGCCCTTTGGCCCGCGTCAGTTAAGCGAAAACTTCTTGCGCATCACCTTTTTCGATGAGTTCAGCGAAAGCGGCGGCAAGCTTGTGGCGGGCGGGCGCGAAGAACGTCTGCACCGCTGGCAAAAGCCCGTCAGGTTGGCGCTGGAGTTCGACCCGATGATACCTTTGGCAGAGCGCAGCGCCGACCGGGCTTTGGTCAGCCGCTATCTGGCGCGCCTGTCACGGATCACCGGGCTTTCCATGCGGCTGGTCCCTGCCAATGGCAATTTCGTGGTGATGGTGCTTAACCCCACTGAACGCAGTGCGGCCAGGGGCCGGATTCTGGCCGCCGCCCCCGGCACCTCGGCCGCCGCCTTGCAATCGGCTGTTGCGATGAAGCCCGATACCTATTGCACGGTTTTCAGCTATTTCACCGGGCGCAGCACGCATTACGACCGCGCGGTCGCCATTATCCGGGGCGAATTGCCCGAACGGATGCGGCTTAACTGCTTTCATGAGGAAATCGCCCAAGGTCTGGGCCTGATCAATGACAGCCCCAAGGCGCGCCCGTCGATCTTCAATGACAGCGAGGAATTCGCCGCTCTCACCACTCAAGATGAGATGATGTTGCGGATTTTATACGACAAGCGACTGAGGCCGGGCATGACATTGGCCGAGGCCCGTCCTATCGTTGAAACCATCGCCGCCGAGCTGTTGCCCGGCGACAGCTGACCTGCAAGGAGTGTGACATGGGTATCTTGGATTTTCTGACCGGCGAGTTCATCGACGTCATCCATTGGACAGATGATACGCGCGACACGATGGTCTGGCGGTTTGAACGGCAAGGCCATGCGATCAAATACGGTGCCAAGCTGACGGTGCGCGAGGGCCAGGCGGCGGTGTTCGTGCATGAAGGCCAAATCGCCGATGTCTTCACCCCCGGTCTTTACATGTTGGAAACCAACAACATGCCGGTGATGACCACGCTTCAGCATTGGGACCATGCTTTCCGTTCGCCCTTCAAATCCGAGATCTATTTCGTCAACACCACGCGCTTCACCGATCAAAAATGGGGCACCAAAAACCCGATCATCGCGCGCGATCCCGAATTGGGGCCGGTGCGGCTGCGGGCTTATGGCACCTATTCCATGCGGGTCACCGATCCGGCGAAATTCATCTTGGAAATCGTTGGGACCGACGGTGAATTTACCGCCGATGAGATCAGCTTTCAGATCCGCAATATCATCGTGCAAGACTTCAGCCGGATGATAGCGGGGGCCAAGATTCCGGTGCTGGATATGGCCGCTGATACCGCCCGTCTGGGGGAGCTGGTGGCAAAGGCCATTGAACCTTCGATTGCCGCCTATGGCCTTGGCTTGCCGGAATTCTACATTGAAAACATATCCTTGCCGGAAGCTGTTGAGACGATGCTTGATAAGCGCACCTCGATGGGGATTGTGGGCGATCTGAACCGCTTTACCCAGTTTTCAGCGGCCGAAGCCCTGGGCGGCGGCGATAGCGCGGCCGGTGGGGCGATGGGGGCCGCAATCGGGGCCGGAATGGGCATGGGGATGGGCGCGCAGATGACGCCTAGTGCGGGGCCATCGGGTGCGGGGCCATGGGGTGCCGCCCCGGCCGCGCAAACGCCGCCGCCGCCGCCGGTTGAACAGGCCTGGCATATCGCCGAGAACGGCGAAGCGAAGGGGCCTTACGGGCGTGCGCATCTGGCACGGCTGGCCCAGGATGGCGGTTTTTCGCGTGACACGATGGTCTGGACACCGGGGCTTGACGGCTGGAAACCGGCGGGCGAAATCGCTGATCTTGCGCGGATCTTCACGGTGATGCCACCGCCACCGCCCGCCGCCAAAAAGGCGTGAAGCGCGGGGCCTGACGCATGAGCGACCAAGAAGCAGAGCAACATTTCCCCTGCCCCAGTTGCGGGGCTGACCTGCGCTTTGCGCCGGGCGAGGGCCAGTTGATTTGCGATCACTGCGGTCATGCGCAGGCACTGACATCGGCGCGCATTGCAGGCTCTATCCCCGAGATTGCCTTTCGCGAGGGGGTTGAGGCGGCCCTGCCCGAGGCAGATACCGAGACCCGACAGCTAAGCCGATGTCCCAATTGCGGGGCCGAGGTGGCCTTTGATGCCACGGTGCATTCCGCCGATTGCCCGTTTTGCGCGACCCCGGTGGTGGTTGATCCGGGGCTGACGCGGCGCATCCGGCCCAAGGGCGTGGCGCCGTTTGTCTTGACCGAACCCGAGGCGCGCGCCGCCATGGCCGATTGGCTGGGGCGCTTGTGGTTTGCGCCCTCAAGCCTTGTCGAATACGCCCGCAAGGGCCGGACGCTGGACGGTATCTATCTGCCGTTCTGGACTTTTGATGCCAATACCGCCTCGCGCTATTCGGGGCGGCGCGGCACGACCTATTACGTCACCCAATCCGTGACCGTGCGCGATGCCAAGGGCCGCACCCGGCGCGAGAACCGGCAGGTGCCGCGCATCCGCTGGACTGCGGTTTCGGGCCATGTTGCGCGGTTTTTCGACGATGTGCTGGTGCTTGCCTCGCGCGCTTTGCCGGCGAAATACACCAATGCCTTGCAGCCATGGGATCTGTCGCGGCTGGAGCCTTATCAGCCAGAGTTTCTGGCGGGTTTCCGGTCTGAAACCTATACCGTCAGTCTGGATGAGGGCATGGCCGAGGCGCGCGGTTATATGGACCGGATGATTGAGCGTGATGTGCGCTTTGATATTGGCGGCGACCGGCAAGAGGTGCAGGCGATCAATACCGAGGTGTCGGCGGTGACGTTCAAACATATCCTTTTGCCGGTCTGGTCGGCGGCCTACCGTTACCGCGGCAAAAGCTATGGCTTCGTGGTCAATGGCCAAAGTGGCAAGGTCGAAGGCGCGCGGCCATGGTCTTGGGTCAAGATCGCCTTTGCGGTGGTTTTGGCGGCGGTCGCGGTTGGCGGCGCGATCTGGCTGTCGCAATATGTTGATTGGCAACAAAGGTGATGCGGGGCCGGTCAAAACCCGTGGTTGAGGTTAGGACGCGCCCAAGCTAAAAGGCGGATGTTACCGCAAACACGCGCCCAAACACGCCCCCAAACAAGGATCCCCCGATGATTTTGTGCAGTGGAGAGGCCCTGATCGACATGCTGCCCGGCGAGACCACGGGCGGTCAGGCGGCGTTCGTGCCCCATGCCGGGGGCGCGGTTTTCAATACCGCCATTGCACTGGGGCGGCTGGGGGCCGATACCGGGTTTTTCACCGGGCTTTCGTCGGATCTTTTCGGGCAGATGCTGGCCGATGGGCTGGCCGCATCCGGGGTTGATGCGTCTTTATGCAAACGCAGCGACCGCCCGACGACGCTGGCCTTCGTGACGCTGGTGGCGGGGCAGGCCCGCTATGCGTTTTATGATGAAAACACCGCCGGGCGGATGCTGTGCCCCGATGATCTGCCCGCCCTGCCCGATGCTGTCACCGCCCTTTTCTTTGGCGGCATCAGCCTTGTGGGCGCGCCCTGCGGTGCGGCCTATGAAGCGTTGATGCTGCGCGAAGCGGGGCGCCGGGTCACCATGATTGACCCCAATATTCGCCCCGGTTTCATCACTGATGCGCCCAGTTACCGCGCAAGGCTGGCGCGGATGATCGCGGTCGCCGATATTGTGAAACTGTCGGATGAGGATCTGCACTGGCTGCAAGGCCCCGGCCCGATCGAGGCGCAGGCCCGCGCGGTACTGGAGCTTGGGCCAAAGTTGGTGCTGATCACCGAAGGGGCCAAGGGCGCGCATGGGTTCAGTGCGGCGCAAAGCTGTTTCATACCCGCGCGCAAGGTCACGGTCGCCGATACCGTTGGCGCGGGCGATACGTTCAACGCAGGCGTTCTGGCCGCCTTTGAACGCGCGGGCGTGCTGAGCAAGGCGGGCATGGCCGATCTGGGCGCGGCCGATCTGAAGGCGGCGCTTGAGCTTGGTATTCGCGCCGCCGCCGTGACCGTATCGCGCACAGGCGCCAACCCGCCTTGGGCAAAGGAGCTTGCCTGATGCGCGCGCTGGTTCAGCGGGTAAGCGAGGCGCGGGTCAGCGTCGCCGGGCGGTTGACCGGTGAAATCGGTGCCGGGGTGATGATCTTGATCTG
>JBAUHP010000133.1:0-3674 GCA_049680345.1 Albidovulum sp.
TCGATGAACCGCGATGGAAGGGCGGATTGCCACTGCCCGTAAACCCGGCGATTGCCCGCAAAAGAAATGGTGCAATGCCGCTCAGCGCGGGTAATGCCGACATAGCCAAGGCGGCGCTCCTCCTCCAACCCCTTTTGTCCGCTTTCATCCATGGACCGCTGGCTTGGGAAAAGCCCATCCTCCCAGCCCGGCAAGAAAACCGCCGGAAACTCCAACCCCTTGGCCGCGTGCAGCGTCATGATGCTGATCTTCTCCGAGGCCTCCTCGGTCTCATTATCCATGATCAGCGACACATGCTCCAAAAACCCTTGCAGATTTTCGAATTGCTCAAGGGCCTTGACCAGCTCCTTGAGGTTTTCAAGCCGACCCGGCGCCTCAGGCGTCTTGTCGTTTTGCCACATGGCAGTGTAGCCGCTTTCATCCAAGATTGCCTCGGCCAGCTCGACATGGTTGTGACCGGGCTGCAAGGTCACTTGGTGCCAACGCTCAATCCCCTCGACCAACTGCAACAGCTGCCCGGCGGCCCGGCCCGACACCATGCCGGAGGCGTGCGCCTTGCGCGCGCCGACAGATAGACTTGTGCCCGCCGCGCGGGCACTCCTCTGGATCACCTGTTGCCCCTTGTCACCAAGGCCGCGCTTGGGTGTATTGACCACCCGCTCAAAGGCCAGATCGTCGTCAGGGCTTACGGCAAGACGGAAATAGGCCATCGCATCGCGAATCTCCAAACGCTCGTAAAAGCGCGGACCGCCAATCACACGATAAGGCAGGCCGATGGTCAAGAACCGGTCTTCAAAGGCGCGCATCTGGTGGCTGGCGCGCACCAATATCGCCTGATCATCCAGACTTACCGGGTCCAACCCTCGGGTGCCGCGCTGCAAGGCCTCCGCCTCTTCACCGATCCAACGCGCCTCTTCCTCACCGTCCCAATGGCCGATCAGGCGTACTTTCTCGCCGCCCTTCTCTTCGGTCCACAAAGACTTGCCCAAACGCCCCGCATTGGCGGCAATCAACCCCGATGCGGCCGCCAGAATATGTTCGGTCGAGCGGTAGTTCTGTTCCAGCCGCACAACATGTGCGCCGGGAAAATCCTTCTCGAACCGCAAGATATTGCCCACCTCGGCGCCGCGCCAGCCATAAATCGACTGATCATCATCGCCCACACAGCAGATATTCTTATGCGCCCCCGCCAACAGCCGCAGCCACATATATTGCGCAACATTGGTATCTTGATATTCGTCGACCAAAACATAGCGCAGCCAGCGCTGATATTGTTCCAGCACATCGGGATGGGCCTGAAAAATCGTCACCACATGCAACAAAAGATCGCCAAAATCGCACGCATTCAACGTGCGCAGGCGGTCTTGATAGGCGGCATAAAGCTCGGTGCCTTTATAGTTGAACGCAGCCCCTTCAGCAGAGGGTACCTTTTCAGGCCCCCAAGCGCGGTTCTTCCAACTATCGATCAACCCGGCCAGCATCCGCGCAGGCCAACGCTTTTCATCTATATTGGCCGCCACGATCAGCTGTTTCATCAGCCGGATCTGATCATCGGTATCAAGGATGGTGAAATTCGACTTCAGCCCCACAAGCTCGGCATGGCGGCGCAAGATCTTGACGCTGACCGAATGAAAGGTACCCATCCACGGCAGACCCTCGACCGCTTGCCCCATCAAGCGGCCAACGCGGTCTTTCATCTCGCGCGCGGCCTTGTTGGTGAAGGTCACCGCCAAGATCTCATTCGGCCGCGCCTTGCCTTGCACCAAAAGATGCGCGATCCGTGCCGTCAGTGCACGGGTTTTGCCGGTGCCCGCACCTGCAAGCATCAGGACCGGTCCATCCATCACCTCAACCGCAGCGCGCTGCGCAGGGTTCAGCCCCTCCAGATAGGGCGCACCGCGCGCAGCCATGGCGCGCTGCGAAAGCGGCACAGCTGCGGTTTCAAAAGCATCGTGTTCGTCGAAATCATTCATGCCCGCAACAATAGCCATCTGCCGCGCCAAGGAAAAGACAAGTTCTCATTATGTTCGCATTTTCTTGCCCAAGACCTCTGCGGCTGGCGCGCGGCAGCGGCGGCCTTCAGGCCTGAACGGGCTGGCGCGCCATTTCCTGCAGATAGACCGGGAAATCACAGGCCGGGGACGATGCTGCAATCTGTCCCAGCAATTCATCGACAAAGCCGCGATGATAGCTGGTGTGATTGACGACATGCATGACGATCTCGGCCCGCGTCATGCGCCCGGCCCCGCCGCCGATGAAGTCGAAGGTGATCTCTTCCTGCAGCGCGGCCCCGGTCAGCCCATCCACATGGCTGATCCACCAGTCATCCATGACCCTGACATTCTCCCACAAGAGGGCGAGCGCGGGCGGCGTATCACCAAGCCGGTCGGTATAGCCATGCGACCGGCCCTCCAGATGGGTCTTGAAGATATCGTCGACCACATAGTTGTGCTGCAAGGTTGACAGGATCGAACCGAAAAAGGTCTCGCGCGGCTGCGCGATCTCGGCGTCCGGCAGGGTCAGCATGAAGCCGAAGGACCGCGCGTTGGCCCAGGCCTTGTAGCGCACCAGCCGCTGCGACAGGGACATTTGCTTCGAATAAGTCAAATCGGTGCTTTGCATTTCTTCCCCCTCGGATCGGCGCTGTGACAGCTGCGGCACGCCGACGCGCCCACGATCCCCGGCAAACCTAGATGGATGCGGAAAGGGCTGTCGGGTTCAAATACGACACCTAACCGTCGGAAAAGACGCTTACTCACACCCGGATCGGCCGCCCGACGGGCGTTATCGGACCGCCCGGATGCATTTCGTCGTTTTCGGCGGAATTGCTTCGCAATCGCATCACAACGCCTCTGGAACGGCGATATTCAGGGCGAAATGTTACCGAAGCCTTACAGATCGTCCGTTTGGGGGGCTTGCGCCGCAGCGCAGCATCCCTAAAGTGCGGCGCACGAATTACAGGAGGATCGCATGACCGAATTTCGCAAGATTCTAGTCGCCAACCGTGGCGAAATTGCCATTCGCGTCATGCGTGCCGCCACCGAACTCGGCAAACGGACCGTGGCCATCTACGCCGAGGAAGACAAGCTCTCGCTTCATCGCTTCAAGGCAGATGAAGCTTACCGCATCGGCGAAGGTATGGGCCCGGTCGCGGCCTATCTGTCGATTCCCGAAATTATCCGCGTCGCGAAGAACTGTGGCGCCGATGCGATCCATCCGGGTTACGGACTCTTGTCGGAAAACCCCGATTTCGTTGACGCCTGCGCCGCAAATGGCATCACCTTCATCGGCCCCAAGGCCGAAACCATGCGCGCACTTGGTGACAAGGCATCCGCCCGGCGCGTGGCGATAGAGGCGGGCGTGCCGGTTATCCCTGCCACCGAAGTGCTGGGCGATGATATGGCGCTGGTCAAAAAGCAAGCCGCCGAAGTGGGCTACCCCTTGATGCTGAAAGCCAGCTGGGGCGGCGGCGGGCGCGGCATGCGCCCGATCCTGAACGACAAGGAACTGGCCGAAAAGGTCCGCGAGGGCCGGCGCGAGGCCGAAGCCGCCTTTGGCAATGGCGAAGGCTATCTGGAAAAGATGATCTTGCGCGCCCGCCACGTCGAAGTGCAGATCCTTGGCGACAAACAAGGCAATATCTACCACCTTTATGAGCGTGACTGCACCGTGCA
>JBAUHP010000134.1:0-20484 GCA_049680345.1 Albidovulum sp.
AAAGCAGCGCCATCGGCAATCGCGCGGTCAAGGTGCTCGATCCCGTAGCGGGTCACTTCAACCGCAATCCCCTTTTCGCGCGCCTCTTGTTCATTCAGCCCGACCCGCGCCACTTCGGGGTCAATGAACGTGGCCCATGGAATGACCCGGTAATCGGCCTTGAACCGTTTGAATGTGCCGAAAAGTGCGTTGACGCTGGCGAACCATGCCTGATGGGCGGCCGCATGGGTGAATTGATAAGGCCCGGCTACATCGCCTGCCGCATAGATATTAGGGAAAAGCGTTTCCAGATATTCGTTGGTTTCGACCACGCGGTTGACGGGTATTCCCAATTCCTCCAGCCCGAAACCCTTAAGCCGGGCCGAACGGCCGACAGCCACCAAAAGATCGTCGAAAGCAATCTTGTGCGTCGCCCCCTCTGCCTCAACCTCAATCCATTTTTCGCCGTCGCTGATACCGCACGACAGCGCCTTATGGCCGGTCAAGACCGCAACACCGTCAGCCTCAAGCGCGGCTTTGGCAAGATCCGACACCTCTTCATCCTCGCGCATCAAGATGCGGGGCGCCATTTCAACCTGCGTCACCGCCGATCCAAGCCGCGCGAAGCTTTGCGCCAGCTCTGACCCGATCGGACCACCGCCCAAAACCACCAGCCGCTTGGGCGCGTCTTCGCGTTGCACGAAAGCCTCCCACAAGGTGTCAGAGGTCAGGTAGCCCACATCCTCAAGCCCCGGCAATGGCGGCACGAAGGGCGCGGCCCCCGTGGCAATAATGATCGCGCGGCCGGTCAGACGGGTCGTGGTGCCATCGGGGAAGGCAACCTCGACCGTCCAGGGATCGACCAGCCGTGCATATCCCCGCAAAACCTCGGCCCCAAGCGCTTCATACCGCTCAACACTGTCATTTGGTTCAATCGTCGCAATGGCCTGATGGATACGTTCAAATATCTTGCGAAAGGAAAACTGCGGCTTTGTGGCGGTAAGCCCATAGTGATCGGCACCGGCAATCTGATGCGCAAGCTTCGCCGATTTGATCAGCGCTTTTGAGGGGACACAGCCATAGTTCAGGCAATCACCGCCCATTTTATGGGTCTCAATCAAGGTCACCTTGGCTTTCACCGCGGACGCGATATAGGCCGAAACCAACCCCGCCGCCCCGCCGCCAATAACGATCAAGTTGCGATCAAAATGCCCTGGTCGGGTCCATTTCGCATAGATCCGGCGTCTCTTGATGGCAGCAATCACGAATTTTGCGATCCACGGGAAAACCCCAAGTGCGGCGAAGGAAAGGATCAGCGCCGGTGACAAGATACCGCTGACGCTTTGCAACTGCGCCAGTTGCGTGCCCGCATTGACGTAAACGGCGGTCCCCGCCAGCATTCCCAACTGGCTGACCCCATAAAAGACCCAAGCCCGGATCGGGGTCAGCCCCATCAGCAGGTTGACGACGAAAAACGGAACTGCCGGGATAAGACGCAAGGTAAAGAGGTAGAACGCCCCGTCACGCGCGACCCCGTCATTGATGGTTTGCAACCGCGCGCCCAACCGTGCCTGCACCCAGTCGCGCAAAAAGTAACGCGAAGCCAGAAAGGCCAGCGTCGCCCCAAGAGAGGCTGCGAAAGACACAATCAACAAGCCCCAGCCAAAGCCAAAAAGCGCCCCCACCGCAAGTGTCATCCACACAGCCAAAGGCAGTGACAAGGCCGTGACCACGACATAGGCTAAAAAGAACACGGCGGCCACGAACAGCGGATGCGCCTGCCGGTAGCTTTCAATCTGGCCGATCATATCGCGCAACATTGCCAAATCAAATGGGTGGCGCACGAACCAGATGATCAGCGCCAGAACGACAATCATGATCCCAGCAAGTAGCAATGGTTTTCTCAAAGGGCCCGGCCTCCTGCCCGACATTTAGAAGCGACAAGGCGCAATTCTGCCCCCCCGCAGTGACGTCCGCCCTTTATGTCGTGGCAAAATGCCGTTCGCCAAGCGAATTACAGTCCAGTCCCCAAGTCGTGAACATCTGCAATACTGGTGGCATGACCGAAGCTTGGCGCGGCTTAGAAATCTGCGCTCTTTTTGTGCGAAGCCGATTTGCCCAACTGCGCCAATACCTCGGCCCGACCAAAGGACTTTGCGCAGATCTGCCGCAAGGCGTCCTTTTCATGCGTGATCCGGGTGATTTCCGCTTCAAGACCGGTGCGCGACTTTTCGGCCAAGATCACATGCGCATCAAGGATACGCAGCAACTGCATATCGGGCTGCGCCGTGGCCACCGCAATCTCTTGGGCCAAGGCCGCCTCCAGATCGTCACGCGCCCGAACGGCGGCGTTCAGCCGGACCGATACCCCGGCAAGGCGGGCCAGATCGGCGTCTTTTTGCGCCCCTGCCAGACGGGCAAGGGCCGCCAATTGTTCGCGCCGCATTACCGACCCCGCCTTTCGCGCGCCCGCTGGCGCATTTTCTCGCCAAAACGGATCGCGGCGGCCACTGGTGCGTAATGCTCTGTCCGGATTTCCTCGCCTATATTGACCCCGGCATAAAGCGCGCGGGCCGTTGGCGGGTCCGAATGGATTGGAACGCCCGCACTTGCCGCCGATTCGCGGATACGCGCGGCCACCTCATCCACGCCCTTGGCCAAACATATCGGCGCCCGCCCGCTTTGCCGGTTCCATTTGAGCGCCACAGCATAGTGGGTCGGGTTGACGATGATCACATCGGCCTTGGGAACATCCGCCAACATCTGATTCATCGCGATCGCCTGGGCACGCTGGCGGCGCTGGCCCTTCATATGCGGGTCGCCTTCGGATTGCTTATGCTCATCCACCATCTCTTGGCGCGACATGCGATTGCGGCGCAGGTGCTCGAAATGCTGCCAAAAGTAGTCCAGCCCACCGATGCAGCACATGGCCAATACCACGAGGATCAGAAACTCCACCAACAGCTGCATCAACAAGGCCGAGATCGGCGCTGCCGGAAGCTGAAGCGACAAGATGATTTCAGGCAGTTTAGAGACTAAAAAATAACCGACCAGCAGCCCGGTCAAAAGCATTTTCACCGCGCTTTTGGCAAATTCGAACAGGCCAGAGCGGCCAAACTTGTTGCCTGCATTGGCAATCAGGCTGATGCGACTAAGCTTGGGCGCCAGTTTTTCGCCGGAAAAGACCAAGGCGCGCTGCGCCATCAAACAGCAAAGCGCCGCAGAGCCCGGCAGAATGAAAAACGGCAATACCGGCAGGCAAATCGCCAAGGTCCAACCAAAGCCGCCCCAACTGCCCCCGCCGCCCTGCATCAGATCAACCTGATCAAGATAGGCCTTTGCCCGATCCCCAAAACCCAGCATTGCCGCCGGGCCCAAAGTCAGCGCCGCAAGAAGAAAGCCACAAAACCCCGCCGCCATCGTCAGATCGGTCGAGCGGACCAGTTCCCCACGCTCGCGCGCATCATCAAGCTTCTTTTGCGATGGTTCGTGACTTTTTTCGGTATCGTCATCCTCGCTCATCGCGGCACCGTGAACGGATCGGCCAGAAAGACACTGAACGCGCCCATCCAAACCGATAACATCAGCGGTGCGGCAATGGCCAACAAGATCAGTGCCCCCGCAGTCAGCGCCGGTGCCCCGACGAATGAAACCATCAAGGACGGCATCGCGCGGTTAATGACACCAAGTGCAATATTGTAAACGAAGGCGGCAATCACAAAGGGTGCGGCAAGGCTGAAAGCAAGCGCGAAGGATTGACCAATATGGCCAAGGCTCCAATCGCGCATAAGCGCTACCCCGGGAAAGACCCCCGCAGGCAGCGCGTCATATGACAAGATCAACGCGCCGGCCAAGCGCACATGCAGCCCGGTCATGAACGCCAGACAAAGCCCCGACATCACCAAAAGATGCGAAATCGCTGGCATCGGCTCACCCCCCGCCCCGAACATCTGTGACAAGGACCCCGATTGCGCGGCAAGCGACCCGGCCATTTCCAGTGCAATCACAAACAGCCGCAAGATAAACCCAAGGGCCAGACCTATCAGGGTTTCGCAAAGCAGCAATTTGACGAAGGAAACCTGATCGGTGATCAGGTCTTGCAAACCCGGTGCAACGGCCGGGGTAACAATTGCCGTGAAGGCCAGGGCAAGAACCAAGCGGATACGGGTGGGCACGATTTTTTCGCCAAAGCCGGGCAAAAGGGCCATCACCGCCCCCATCCGCAAAAAGACAATCGCCGCCAATATTGCCTGACCGCGCCAAACCTCGAACAATGCGGCCAGCTCGGCGTTCATGCGGTCACCAAACCGACAATGGAGGGCCGCGCCTCAGTGCCGATTTCTTCGTAAGAAAGCACCGGCGATGTGATGCCCTTCGCCCCCAATGCGGTCTTAAGGAACCGGCGGCGTCGGGCCGAGGTGATGATGGCCGGGAAGATCCCGTTCTCACCGGCACGCGCAACTTTCTCGGACACGTTGGTCGCCAGACGGTTGAACTTTTCCGGGGGCAGCGCCACATCCACCGTCCCGCGGTCGCCTTCCACCTGATGGGTGCGGAATGTCTCTTCCCATTCCGGGGCCAGTTGCAAAAGCGGCAAGGTTCCGTCCGCGCGCTTCAGCTCTGCCACCAGCTGAAAACCAAGGCGACGGCGGACATGTTCGCACACAAGCTCCGGGCCCGGCAGGCCGCGCGCCTCGGCAATGGATTCAAGTATCAGCGCCAGATTGCGGATCGAAATCCGCTCCTCCAGCAAAAGCCGCAAGACCGACAGCAACAGGTCGATCGGGACCTTGTCGGGGATCAGTTCATCAAACAGCTTGCGATTGGCCTCGGCGCGGTTCGCATCAGACAGGTTGGTGCTTTCGTCCAGCAAGCGGCGCAGAGATTTCAGCGACAAAAGCCGTGCGAAGTTGCGTTTGACAACTTCCAATAGATGGGTCGCCAGAACCTCGGTCGGGCCAACGACGGTGGCCCCTGTAAGTGCTGCCGCCTCTTGGGCCGATTCCGGCAACCACCGGGCCGGCGCCCCATAAACCGGTTCGCGCACATTGCCACCCGCCGGAATGCCCACGTCATCGCCGCTCAAAAGCGCCAAGACCTGATCAGGAAAGAGCTTGTCACAGGCCTGCTCAACCCCTTGAATGCGGATCCGGTAGGTGCCGTTTTCCAGTGTCACATCATCGGTCAGGCGTATCTCCGGCAAGATCAGCCCATAGCTGGTTGCAACATGATTGCGCATATTGACGATACGCGCATCAAGACCGGTCGCCGGATCAAGGACCATCCCGACAAGGTTGGGCGCAAACTCAACATGAATGTCATCGACGTCAAGAACGTCCCCCATCGACCGTTGACGCGGCGCCTGCGACTGGGCCACCTCATCAACAGTTGGTCGCGCGGCTTCCTGGATAATAGTCTTGTGGCGGCTATAGCCGGTTGCCGCCAGAACCCCAGCCCCGACAATGAAGGGAAAGAACGGCAAACCCGGTACAAGCGCAAAGAGCGCCATCAGAAACGCCACAGTCCCAAGCGCCAGCGGGTGACGGCCCAGTTGGCGCAAGATGTCTTTGTCAGCCGCGCCCGTCGTGCCGCCGCGCGACAACAAAAGCGCCGAGGCAATAGAGATGATGACCGCCGGTATCTGGCTGACCAGCCCATCACCGACCGTCAAGATGGCATAGGTTTCAAGCGCTTGCCCAAATGGCATGTCATGCACGCCGATCCCGATGGCCAACCCGACAACCAGGTTAAGCAAGGTGATCAGCAACCCCGCAATCGCATCACCCTTCACAAATTTGGAGGCCCCGTCGAGGGATCCGAAAAAGGTCGTCTCGGCTTGCTCCAACTCGCGTCTTGCCTTGGCTTGCGCATGGTCAATCGCGCCTGCATTCATGTCGCTGTCAATCGCCAACTGCCGTCCCGGCATTCCGTCAAGCGCGAAACGCGCGCCCACCTCAGCCATGCGTCCGGCACCCTTGGTGATGACGATGAAATTCACAATCAAAAGTACACCAAACACCACCAGGCCGATCAAAACTGACCCGGACATGATAAACATGGCAAAGCCTTCGATGACCTCGCCCGCCGCATTCGTGCCGGTATGCCCTTGCCCGATAATCAGCTTGGTGGATGAGACGTTCAGCGACAGGCGCAGCATCAGTGAGGCCAAAAGAATCGTCGGGAAAGCCGAAAAATCCAGCGGGCGTTCAATGAAAAGCGTGATCGTGAATATCAAGATCGCCACTGCGAATGACGCGGCCAACCCAGCGTCCAGCACCCAAGCGGGCATGGGCAGAATCATCATCGCGATCACCGTCATCATCGCCAGTGATAAAAGGACGGTCGGATGAAAGACGGACGGCGCGGGAGGTTTCGTCATTCCGTCACGACCGGCGCGGAGGTGGCCCCAAAAAGCCCCAGCCCCGGCGCATTACCGATGGGCACAAGTGATCCTAGCCCCGCCCCGCTTCCGGTTTGCAACAGCGGATAAAGATTGGCGCGAGGTGGTGCATTCGTGGCGCCCGAGGCGTCGGCGCCGTAAGCGGCCAATACGATGTCCGGTATTTCGGGAATGCTTTGGCCATCCTCTGCCATCAGCTTATCGCGAAAACGCGCAAAACGGGCAGCATAACGCGTGGCATATTCCGGGGTGCGGGAATGATAGGCACCTGCCGCCGCCTCCCAAGACCCTTGTTCGGCATAAAGGCTGCGCAAGAATTGCGCCGCATACAACGCGTTGGCCATTGGGTCGAACATCTCTTCCAGCGAGGCGAAATGTTCGCCGTGCCATTTGAAGTTGATCTGAAAACAGCCAAGATCGAAGCTGCGCGCACCCCGCGCATGTTCTTTTTGCGCATAGGTCAACGCCTCTTCGCGGCTGTCAAACCAAACGCCCTTGCCCTCCATATTCACGGTCCAGGGCCAGGGGCGAAATCCGCCGTTCCGTTTGCGGCCGGTTTCATTCAGCGAAATTGCCTTCATGACCGAAAGCGGCACAGCCTCGCGCCGCGAGGCCTCGGCCGCGACCATGTCGCATATATCGGAGGGGTCAGAGACCGCGCTGGCCGGGCCAGCCCAGGACAAGAGCCCAAGCGAAATTACAAACCATGCCAAACGCCGCATGGTGGTATTCCCGAGCCGTACTAATTCAATGAGTGGCATTCTGACCTATATAAGCAATTCTTGCTTCTGCCCTCAGGTTAGGACCCAGCTCTTTAGATTTGGTAACTATCGGCCGATCTCATGCGCATGAATCGCAACCGGCATCAAAAGATTTCCGCGGGCCGTTCACGGCGCGCCGAGAAGCTCGGCAAGGGTGTTGCGCAGGGCCGCACTGTCATTCAGCGCAGACTTGCTCCTCTCAAGCGAAGCCGGGCCATCGGTCAGGCTTGGTTGGGGGTCTTGCGTCAACCGCAAATCGGTTACGGCTTGCTGAAGCGGCGCACGCGCTTGACCGGCCTGCGCCCAATCACCTGCCGCCCAAGCCGCGTCACCCGCAGCTTCATCTGCCCCGGCCCGACGTAATGCAGCCGCCGCCGCATTATGGTCTTGAAGCATCGAATAGGCGCGCGCGCGCAGGGTTTCCGCCTCGTCGCCCGTCAAAGTCGCAAGACGGCTTAGCGCGGCTTCGGGTTCAAACAAATCAACGGCGGCTTTGGCAAGAAGCATCTGCCCGGCGTCGGTTTCCCCAGCCTCGCCTGCCATGATCGTGCGGACCTCTGCCGCAAAGCCGAGACTTGATAGCCGACGTGCCAGTGCCAGATCCAATCGTGGATCGGGTCCGGCCTCAGCCACGATTTGTGGCGAGCCGAAATACAGGTCCAGGAAATCCGCATCAGAGGCCGCCGCGGCCAGCCGCATGAAAAGGTCGCGCGATGTTTCGCGGCGATCAATGTCCGGCGATTGGCGTTTCCAGATGGCATAACTGTTGAAAGCTCCGGGGAAATCACCCGACGCAGCGCGCGCTATGACCTCAAGATGGGCGAACACCGGGCCATCGGGGCCATTTCGATGTTCAAACGCCAATGCGGCCACCGATTCGATCTGTTTTGGAGCGATCGCCTCGCCGCGTTCCAACCGCGATTGCACGGCAATCATCACGGCCTTGTAAGACAGCGCATCATTGCCTTCGCTCAACCCGTCAAGCGCCGCCTCGGCCTTGGTGACCTTGCCCTGATCAAGATCAAGTTCGGCATTTATCATGCCCACAACGCGCCCGTGGCTTTCTGGGCCTCTGGCCATGGCATTGCGCACCGCCGTCGCGGAATCCGAAGCCCCTATGGCCATCAGCCTGCGGGATATCCGCCCCCCCAAAAGCTGCCGCAATGGGCCCGGCAGGCCGGAAAAGCTGCGTACGACGGCCTGCCGATCAGAAGGCTTCACATCATCATCATTGGGCGCCGCCAAAAACGCCCATATGGCGACCGCGCCTTCACATTCGCGCATACCGTGCAAAACCGATTGGGCACCGACCGGCTGATCATCCATGATCATGCCGAGGTCCGCGAGTGTGGCGGCGCCGTCAATCTCTACCCCGAAGGCGAGAAGTGCCTGGCGCGCCTCCGCACCCATGCCGAAAAACAGATAGAGTTTGGCAAGCGCTTCAACAGCATTTGCGTCTGGCTTGTCAAATTCGCCGACCAGTTGGGCACGCGCCTCTGTAAGTTGCTGCACGGCAGGGCGGTCGTCGCCCCACCCCCCGACGCTCACCGCGTCATCGGCGAGGCAGGTCACCCCATCCCCCGTCACATTGTAATGCGACGATTTTGCCGCGCCGTCGCGGTCCATGCTGGTTTCTGCGTGAAAAGCGATGTGATCGTTGATGTCTGGCGTAGGATCAGCCGCCGTTTCACTGGGCGGTACCGCCATTTCCTTGTGGCCATCCGCGCCATTGACTGCGGGGGGGGGCGGGGGGCTACTGTCAACTGTGACCAAGCCCTGAGACGCCGCGCGACTAAGCTGACGCAACAAGGCCGACTCTACCGCCTCCATCTTGGGTTCGGTGATAGGTGGCGGCAAGACCGGCGGCGCCGCCTCTTGTTGGTAGTCGGTGACCGAAAAAGGCAAGGTATCCGCTGGGTTCTGTGCGCGATCTTCGCCGTTATCATGCGCCTTTTGCGTCATTTCGCTGTGAACGGTATCTGCATCAGCCGCATCGGGCGGGTCAGGCGCAACCAAGTCAGGCTCAGGCGTTGTCGCAACGCCGCGCCAATAGATTGGCAAGCTCGCATCCTGGTTTTGCGACGGACGAAAAGTAATGGTCGCAGCACTTCCAAAGGCATCGCCCTCTAGTGTTGAAACCTGGGCTTGACCCGTAAGCGGTAAGGGCTTGTCTTCGACCGTCTCCGAATTGGTCTTTTCGACAGCCTCCAGCATTACTTCGAAGGCGGAATTCGCGGGCGCGGGGCCATCTTTCATATCAATGACAATCCGCCCACCCGCCGCTTCAAATGCCTCAGCATGGCAATCACAGCTTACCGTCAGCCCAAGTGCACTTTGCCCGTCAAGCTGCACGACATCCGCAAGCCGGGTTCTGGGAACACGGGCGAAGATCGTGCCGGTTTCAAACTCTATGTCCGGCTGATCCAGCCGCAATTCATAGCCCGTCCCGTTGCGGCCCAGCTGCCATGGAGCCTTTTGTCTCAGTTCAACAACCAGCCGCGTAAACGTCTCATGCTCACCCGACCGTATGCGGACAGTTTCAGCCTGTGCAGGCACCGTTCCGATCAGCGCCACCAAGGCACAAACCGGCCAAGAAATATTCCACCACCTTGCCATCACGCGGCGTCCGATTTGACTGCGCGCAGGGATTCCTCCAACTCGGAAAAACTTGGACGGACGTGATGCGGTGTATTTTGACGCCCGACCTCAATACAAATATTCGGCGCATGGCGGTGCAAATTGGCAACCAGCACTTCGCGGATCAGCTTGTTGAAATTCGAATCCTCCTCGACAACCGATTGCACCTTGACCGCGAAGGGGCCGACAAGACCGTAGGCCATGAACACCCCCATGAACGTCCCGACCAGAGCCGAGCCGATCATGCCGCCCAAAATCTCTGGCGGCTGGTCGATGGAGCCCATGGTCTTGATGACGCCCAAGACCGCAGCCACAATACCCAGCGCCGGAAGGCCATCGGCAATCGACTGCAAGGCATGGCTGGAGTGAAGTGCATGATGCAGGTTCGCTTCAAGCTGCTTTTCCAGCACCTCTTCGACCTGATGTGGGTCGTCATAATTCATCGAGGCAGAGCGCATCGTATCACATATCAGGTCAACGGCTTCGTGGTTGTGCTGGATCTTGGGGTACTTGCCAAAGATGGAAGAGCTGTCCGGCCCTTCGATATGTTCTTCCACCGCAACCGGATTGGCCTTGGCAAGCTTGATCAGCTCGAACAACAAACACAAAAGATCGCGGTAGTCCGAGGCCTGCCAATGCGGGCCTTTGAACACCTTCTTGACGTCGCGCAGGGTCTGCTTGATGCCGGCCATGTCATTCGAGAGGATGAACGCGCCCGCCGCAGCCCCGCCGATCATGATCATTTCCCAAGGTGCCGCTTCAAGCACGATGCCCAAGTCCCCACCGTGGGCCGTATAACCACCAAAGACCATTACAAAAATGACCACGATACCGATTATGCCGATCATTATGTCCTGCTTCCTTGCACGTTCGTCGCCTTGAAATCTACGTCCCGATCTTTGCCGATCAGCGTTAAAAAACTGTCAGTTTTCTAGCTTTTTGCAGCGTCCCGCCTTGGGCTGATCACGTCTTCGGGGCCTTGGCGTTGCGCCCGGCCAAAACAACGCTGATCGTGTAGGCCTGTCCCGGTTCAAGCCCCGCCAGAATTGCGGCGGCCGCATCGGGGCGCATCTGCGCCAAAAAGCCTGCTGCAAAGTCAGGGGCCATCTCGGCGAACAGCTTGGCTGCAACCTTTGGCTTCATCGTCTCGTACATCGCCACCAGTTTGCTCACGTCTTTTTCGGCGGCCTGATCCGCCAAAGCGATGGTTTGCGCCAGCTTTTGTTCGGCCAGCTCAAGCTCGGCCAGTTTTTCGTCGATTTTGCTGCGCGCCAGGGCAAGGGTCTGTTCCTTCTCGGCGACCATCTTTTCTTGCATCTGCAATCGTGCTTCCCGGTCGCGCAAGCTTTCCAGCAAGACACTGACCCCGCCTTCAGGCAGGCAGCTTTGCGGTTCTTGCGCGGCCATCTCAGCATGGGTCTCAGTCGTATCGGTTTTCGCCAAAGCGCGGCCAACACCGTCACCAATGCGCAAAATCCCCGCCAGGCCCATGAACAGGGCCAGAAAGAACAGCCCGCCACGGCGCGGTCTAAGCGCACGAGGCCGAAGCCGCGCCGAGACGGATTGCTTATTTCCAAAAAGTTTCATCATGCAGCCTCTCGAGAGTTTCGCGCCCGGCTATGCGTGGCCCGCAACCGCCGTCGTTCGGCCTGGCCCGCTTCGGGCAGGTCATGCAGCGAGGCCAGCAAAAGCTCCAACCGCTGGGCGGACTCTTCCGCTCTGCCAGTCAATGCAGTGAGCGTCCGCGCAGATTCCGAGGCGGTTTTTTGTGCCGCCTCCAAAGCCTTGGTCATGTCGTCAACCTGCGCCGACAAAACCGCGATCGCCCCGCCCATGCCATTTTCCAGCGTGTTGAGCGCATTCAGCCGCTTTGACAAAACAAAGCAAAACGCGCAGGCCCCCAGGGCACCCGAGCCCAACAAAATATCGGAAATCAGCTCCATCTGCCTCTCCTAATTGATCACGAATTCGGTGACGAGAAGGTCACGTACCCGACCTTCACCAGTCACAATCTGCACCCTGCGCAACATCTGCGACCGCAAGCGCACCAAGGCTGTCGGATCCTCAAGCTCATGGGTCTCAATCGCGCGCAGATAACCGTTGAGCACGTCCAAAATCCGCGGCTCCAGCAACATCACATCGGCCTCATAGGCCTTGGCGACCTCAAGCTGCGTGGTGAAATGCAAAAACCGCCCATTTGCACCATGCGCCAGCGTCACGACGATGGCCGGGATCGGCACAAAGGCAATATCCGGCAACGCATCTGGTGCCGGTTCTTCCTCGGCATGGGTCTCCTCCGCATGGCCGAGAATCATTCCAGAATAGACCGCGAAAAAGCCGCCGCCGCCCAGCGCTAGCATCAAGACAATCCCAATAATCAAAGGCATTTTTGACTTTTTCTTCGGGACTTCGTCGGTGGGTTCTTCTGTATCAGCCATCTGGCATCCGATTTTAGTTGCCCAACCGATATAGCCCGGCGCGCACTAACCGATTGTTAAGCGCAATCGGACAAACATAGCCAAGAGCGGGCAGAAGTCCGCAAAGCAGGAGAATTCCGCGTGCAACAATTGATAAACGTCTGGCAAGCATTGGATCCGCGCAAAAGGCTGATCGTTGCTGTCGCGACAATCGCAATGTTTGCCACGGTTTATGGGGTCACCAACCTTGCGACGCGCCCCTCAATGGCCTTGCTATATGCCGGAATCGACGGGGCCCGCGCCGGCGAATTGCTGACCGCACTTGACCAGCGCGGTGTGAAATACGAGGTGCGCGGACAGGCCGTCTATGTCGAATCGAACGGTCGCGATCAGCTTAGAATGGACCTCGCTTCACAAGGATTGCCCGCCAATTCCGGCTCTGGCTACGAATTGCTTGATTCGCTGTCCGGTTTTGGCACCACATCCCAGATGTTCGACGCCGCCTATTGGCGCGCCAAGGAAGGTGAGCTGGCCCGCACGATTGCCGCTTTGCCAAATGTCCGCTCGGTTCGCGTCCATATCTCAAACGCCGAGCCACAAGGCTTTCGCGTCGCCAGCGCGCCAAAGGCCTCGGTCGCGGTGATCACCCGTGACGGGACGATCTCGCCCGCCCATGCGAAGGCGTTGAAATTTCTGGTCTCGGCAGCTGTCGCCGGAATGACCCCATCTGATGTCGCGATCATTGATGGTGCGGGCGGGCTGGTTCAGGGCGATGACGAAAACGGCAACCGCGCTGGCAATGACCGCGCGGCTGATCTGCGCCAAAGCGTCACCCGCATTTTGGAAGCGCGCGTGGGTTTTGGCAAAGCCATGGTCGAAGTGGCCGTTGATACGGTCACCGAAAGCGAAGCGATCTCCGAACGCAGGATTGACCCGGAAGGCCGGGTGGCGATTTCTTCGCAAACGGATGAGCAGACCTCCTCCTCCAATGATAGTGGCAGCAGCGCTGTAACCGTCGCGTCAAACCTGCCCGCAGGCAATGCGGCAGGTGGCGGCAAATCATCGCAAAGCAACGACACCCAGACCACTGAACGCGTGAACTACGAAGTCAGTGAGACGACGCGCGAAGTCGTCAAGACGCCCGGCGCGGTGCGCCGCATTACCGTGGCCGTCCTTGTCGACGGGGTGCAAACCACCGATGACAGCGGCCAACCACAATGGCAGCCCCGCCCCGACGAAGAACTCACGGCGCTGCGCGATCTTGTGGCGGCATCCGTTGGCTTTGATGAGACGCGCGGCGATGTCATCACCATCAGATCCATGGCGTTTGAACCCGTTGTCATCAGCGGCACCGAAGCAAGTGCGTCACTGCTAAGTGCCTTCCCGATCAATGCGATGCTGCTTGTGCAGCTTGCGGTTCTGGCCATCGTCTCGCTGGTCTTGGGGCTGTTCGTGCTGCGCCCGATCCTGACCTCGCAACCCGCACGCGCGGGTGCCCTGCCTGCGCCCCGCGGGGATCAGGCACCCGCATTGAACGGTGTGATTGAAGATGGCGATTTTGTTCCGCGTGACATGTCCGTGGTTAATGGCGCAGGCGCGAACCGCGCCATCAGTGACGCCCAAGAGGTGAATGACCCGGTCGCGCGCCTGCGTCGGCTGATATCTGAACGCCAGGACGAAAGCGTTGAGATTTTGCGCAGCTGGATGGATGACGCCGAAGAGGAGAAAGCCTGATGGCGCGCCCATTGGAACTTGAAGCATTCGACATGCCAAACCCTGCCAGCCAGCTTCCCGAAGCGCTGCAAGCAGAGGTCGAAGAGGTGCGGCTGACGGCTTATGAAAAGGGCTATAGCGCCGGTTGGGACGATGCGATTTCCGCCCAAAATGCCGATGTCTCACGGTTGCGTTCTGATCTGGGCCATAACCTGATGGAGATGTCGCTAAGCTACCGCGATGCCCGCCGCCATGTCCTGGGCACGTTGGAGCCGTTGCTGAACGACATGGTCGGTAAGGTCCTGCCCGCAATCGCGCATCAGACACTTGGCCATATCATCCTTGAACAGCTGCGCCCGGTCGCCGAAACCCTGGCAAACGCACCGATTACGGTCAAAACCGCCCCTGCCACCCACGAAATGGTCGAAAAACTTCTGACCGGCGAAGCGGGGCTGCCGGTCCGGGTCATAGCTGAACCAACGCTCAGCGATGGCCAGGCCTATCTGAAGCTTGCCGAAAGCGAAGTGCTGGTCGATCTGGATGGCGTGATTGCCGCCATCTCCAGCGCTGTGACTGACTACTTCCGCATCGAGAATGACGAGGAAAATTGATATGGCCGATACCGCCACGGACGCAAATTCGTCGAACCCTTTCACCAAGGTTCCGATCACCATCACAATCTCGGTAGGCCGCGCCCGCCCCTCGGTGCGAGAGCTTTTGCGCCTGCAGCGCGATGCCGTACTGCCGCTTGACAGTCGCGTCGATGATCCGGTGGAACTTTATGTCGGCGACAAGTTGATTGGCCGGGGTGAGCTGACAGAGCTTGACGGCGACAGGGCGGGCCAGCTTGCAGTCCGGCTGACCGAAGTCGCAGACCTCAAGGACGGTCTTTGAATGAAGCAACGCGCGCGCCCCTCAGTCTTGCATCTTGGCATCCTGACCATGCTGGGCCTGCTGGCCATGGGCCTGGCAAGCCCTGCTTCGGCGCAAGATCTTGGCACCATATTTGGCGGCACCGGAAATACCGGGGGCGGCACCCTGACCGGGCAATCCATGACGCTGATCGCGCTGGTTACCGTGCTCAGCCTCGCACCGGGGCTGGCGGTGATGGTGACCTGCTTTCCCTTCATTGTCACGGTTCTGTCGATCTTGCGACAAGCGATTGGCCTTCAGCAATCGCCCCCCAACATCCTTATCGTCTCGCTGTCGCTGTTCTTGACGTGGTTCATCATGGAGCCGGTCTTCAATCAGGCATGGTCCACCGCCGGCCAGCCGCTTTTGGAAGGCTCGATAGATGTCGCGACCGCAATCAAAACCGGATCAGAACCGTTTCATGTCTTCATGGCCGCACGCGTTGACCCCGAAACAATCCAGTCTCTGGCAAGCCTGCGCCCCGAGACGACAAGCATAACCACCGGCGCCGACGCCCCATTTTCGCTGCTGGTTCCCGCCTTCATGCTTTCAGAAGTGACCCGCGCTTTCGAGATCGGTTTTCTGGTGTTCTTGCCATTCTTGATCATCGACCTCGTGGTATCAGCGCTTTTGATGTCGATGGGTATGATGATGGTCCCGCCCGCGATCGTATCCTTGCCGTTCAAGCTGGCGTTTTTCGTGGTCGCCAATGGCTGGTCACTGGTTTCAGGCGCTTTGGTGCGCAGCTATTTTTGAACCGGGCTTGACCGACCAACACAAGCCAAACCGCCTTAGATCGGCAGTTCGTGGGTTTCCTTGATGTTTTCCATAACGAAACTTGCGGAAACATCATGCAGCGGCACCTTATCAATCAGCCTTTGATAGAACCGGTCATAGTCCTTCACACTCGAAACCCGAACCTTGAGCATATAGTCAAGCTCACCCGCCATACGGTAGGCCCCCATAATCTCAGGCATGGAGCGCACAGCGCGGTCAAACCTTTCCAGCCAGCCGGTTTCATGTTCGCGGGTCTTGATCAACACAATCACCGACAGCCCCAGATCAATCTTCTCCGGGTCAACCAATGCAACCCGCTTGGCGATAATCCCGGATTCTTCCAAAATCTTGATACGGCGCCAACACGCATTACGCGAAAGACCGACTTTCTCGGACAAAACGTCAATGCTGTCAGAGCTGTCTTTTTGCAAAGACCGCAACAGACGCCGATCAATGTCGTCCAGCTTATGAGACATCTGATGCCCCCTCTATCTGCAAACACCGGCGCTGATGCCTCAGGCCGCTCGCGCACCGTTATGCCTGAAGATCGCATGGCTGGCATCTGCCAAATACTGATCACCAAAGCGGTCCAAATCATCCGCGATCGCACCCACGGCATCCAAGATGAAATCCACCTCGGGGTCGGCTAACAGATAGCTTAGGTTCAGGCGGACAAAACCCGGCTTGGCCAGTTCGTCACCGGCCAAGATCTTGTGGCGCAACACCGCCGAGGCCGCCACATCAATGCCCAGCAGCCGGTGCACATATGGCCCGGCACAGGCACAGCCGCCGCGTGCCTGAATGCCGTAAAGATCGCTGAGCATCCGGGTCGCCAGCTGATGGTGATGATAGCCGCCATTGCTTGCGCGGATCCGGAAGGACAAGAACGGCAGATGCGGCCGATGTCCGTGCCCACGCCCCAGAAGCTGGATCCGGTCATGCGCGCCCAAGGCCTTGGTTGCGCGCACGTTAAGCTTTTCATTCCGGCGGGCGATATACGCAGCCCCGATCGCCTCCTTGACCAAAAACACCAGCGCCGCCCGGATATCGCCCAAGACATTGGGGGTTCCCGCTTCTTCGCGCGCCTCAAGGTTTTGGGCATAATCATGAGACTCGGGCCCGGCAAAACGCACCGTTCCGCCACCGGGCCAGGTCGGGCGCTGGCCCATAACCGCGCCGCGCCGCACGATCAACACGCCAGACGCCCCCGGCCCACCCACAAATTTATGCGGCGAAAGAACCACCGCATCGGCTTGCAAGCCACCTCCAAGCTCCATTGATATCGGCAAATAGGGCGCGCCACCTGCATAATCCCAGACCACCCGCGCCCCGTGTTCTTTCAAAATGCGGGTCACGGCGACAGGGTCGCTGAGCGCCCCGGTCACATTAGACGCCGCCGAAAAGGCGCCGATCTTCAGCGGTATATCGGCATGATCGCGCAAGATCTGCTCCAGATGCGTAAGATCAGGGCCGCCGGTTGATGCCTCGGCAATTTCCACCACTTTCGCGCCGCTCTCGCGCCAGGGCAAAATGTTTGAATGGTGCTCATATGGTCCGATAATCACCAGCGCCTTTGACGGGTCTTGCCCGTTCTGGCCAAGCCCGAAAAGATGCACCAGCCGGTTGACCCCCGCCGTGGCCCCCGCGCCCGCAAAGATCACCGCAAACTCATCCGAGGCATTGCACGCCCGCGCGATAATACCCCGTGCATCGCGGCGCAGCCCGGTCATGTAACTTCCGCAAAATGAAGCCTCGGTATGGCTGTTGGCGTAATAGGGTAAGATGTCTTCCAAGATCACATCTTCCACCACCCGCAGCGACCTGCCCGAGGCGACGTAATCGGCATAGATCATCTTTTTGGGGCCAAAAGGGCCGTCCAGGATCACGTTCTGGCCGATCTTGCTGTCTTGGATGCGGGCCAAAACATCGCCGGTTCCAAGCCTTGCTGCCAATAATTCACGAAGATTCGCGCGTGGATGGGGCTGGGCTTTTTGAAGACGCATGATGGGGCCTCTGACTTTAACAAGATTGGCCCAGTATCGCCCAAAAGCCATGAGACTTCATCACAGATGTTTACATAAAGTCGCGATATATTCGAACCTTATCTCTTAAACTTTCACAAATTTAGTATATTGTACCACCTTTCTGGAATTTTTCCAAAACATCTTTGCGTTCGAACAGTCGAAACCAACCGCCCGCTCCCCCCCCCTGCCAAATCAACGCCATATCCGCCACATATGCAGACGGCTGGACTTGCGCCGCCCTCTCGCCTATCTCAGCGCGATCATGGCTGAAAAATCTGACCCCAATTACAAGGTAATCGCTGAAAACCGTCGGGCGCGGTTTGATTACTTTATCGAAAGCGACCTTGAGGTCGGGATCATCCTTACCGGTTCCGAAGTGAAATCGTTGCGCACCGGGCAATCAAACATCGCCGATAGCTATGCCTCGGTTGAAGGTGGCGAGTTATGGCTGATCAACGGCTATATTGCCCCTTACAAACAGGCGGGCGTTTTTGGCCATGAAGAACGGCGTAGGCGCAAGCTTCTTGTCTCCAAAAAAGAGCTTTCGCGCCTGTGGCAGGCCGTCGGCCGCGAGGGCATGACGCTGGTGCCACTGGTGATGTATTTCAATCATCGCGGTCGGGTAAAGCTCAAGATCGGGGTCGCCAAAGGCAAGAAAGCCACGGACAAACGCGAAACCGAGGCCAAGCGCGATTGGGGCCGCCAAAAGCAACGATTGCTCAAGCAAGGCTAGGCCGCCGTTTCCCGTTGGGAAACAATTGTCGGATGCGCTGATTCGTGCAAAGCTCCGCGAATCCGGGCGTGTTTGCCGGACCGACAGGAAGGAACGAGTAATCATGGAACAACTTATCATCAGCCTCTTATCAGGGGCCGCTGGCGGCAATATCGTTGGCAAAGTTCTGAAGAATCTGGACCTTGGCCCGATTGGCAATTCCATCGCCGGTATCCTTGGCGGCGGACTTGGCAGTCAGATCCTTGGCGGCCTTATGGGCGGTGGCGATGCGGCGGCTGGCATGGATATCGGCTCCATCATATCGTCAGTCGCATCGGGCGGTGTTGGCGGCGGGGTCTTGATGGTCATCATCGGCCTTATCAAAAAGGCCGTGGCGAAAGGGTAAAACCCCGGTTCGGGCAGCGCGATCGCGAATTGCGCTGCCCTTGTTTGCAACTCTTGCTTGCCTCTTGCGTCCGGTCCCGGATAATCGGGACTGAAGCAAGGAGATATGGCAATGGCGGAAGATGACCCCAAGACGCTGGTTTCAACAGCTTGGCTGGAAGCGCATCTGAAGGATCCGGATTTGCGGATCCTGGATGCTTCTTGGTATTTGCCGGATGCCGGACGGGATGCGAAGGCGGAATATGCCCGCACCCATATTCCCGGCGCGCGATTTTTCGACATCAATGCGATTGCCGATACCCGCTCGGGCCTGCCACATATGGCCCCGCCGCCCGAGATGTTCATCAGCAGGATGCGGGCGATGGGGGTGGGTGACGGCCATCAGGTGGTGGTCTATGACGGCTCCGGTCTGTTTTCGGCGGCGCGTGTCTGGTGGACCTTTAGGCTGATGGGCAAGACCGATATCGCGGTCTTGGACGGTGGTTTGCCAAAGTGGATAGCCGAGGGCCGGGCGGTGGAAGACATGGCGCCCGTCATGCGTGATCGCCACATAACCGTGCAGCGCCAGGCCCATCTGGTGAAAGACGTCACCCAAGTGGCTGCGGCCGCCAAGCTTGGCGATTACACCATCATTGATGCCCGCGCCGCCCCGCGTTTTCGCGGCGAAGAGGAAGAGCCCCGCCCCGGCGTGCGCCCCGGCCATATCCCCGGATCAATCAACCTGCCTTACCAATCCTTGCTGAATGCTGACAGCACAATGAAACCCACAGCCGATCTGCGCGCCGCCTTTGACGCCGCGGGGGCCGATCTGAAAAAGCCGGCCATTACCACCTGTGGCTCCGGGGTGACCGCCGCCATCTTAAGTCTGGCGTTGGAGCGTATCGGCAAGCTTGACCATGCGCTTTACGACGGGTCCTGGGCCGAATGGGGCATGTACGGCGATCTGAAGATCGCCAAAGGTTAGAAGGGCAAACCATGCTGAATGCATTGCAACCGCAAGCGGCGGATAAGATCTTGCAACTTATGGGCCAGTTCCGTGCCGACCCGCGTGCGGACAAGATCGACCTGGGGGTTGGGGTCTATAAGGATGCAACCGGCCTGACACCCGTGATGCGCGCCGTGACAAAGGCAGAGCATCGCTTGTGGGAATCTCAGACAACCAAAACCTACACCGGCCTTGCCGGAGAGCCCGCGTTCAACGCCGCAATGGCCCGTCTGGTGCTTGGCCCGCATCCCTATGGCATGCGTCTGGCATCCGTCGCGACACCCGGCGGGACGGGTGCCCTGCGCCAAGCCTTTGAACTTATCCGCATGGCCGCCCCCAATGCCACCGTCTGGGTCTCTGACCCGACCTGGCCCAACCACCTTTCGATCCTGAGTTATCTGGGCATGAAGACCGCCAGCTACCGCTACTTCAACCCCGAGACCCGCGGCGTCGATTTCGACGGAATGACCAGTGATTTGCGCAAGGGTGTGGCGCCCGGCGATGTGGTCTTGCTGCACGGCTGTTGTCACAATCCGACCGGGGCCAACCTGACCGGCCCGGAATGGGCCGAGGTCGCCACGCTTTTGGAACAGACCGGCGCAGTGCCACTGATTGATCTGGCTTATCAGGGTTTTGGCGATGGGCTAGAGGAAGACGCCGCCGGCACAAGGCTTATCGCAGCACATCTGCCCGAGGTGTTGATTGCCGCGTCTTGTTCCAAGAACTTCGGCATCTACCGCGAACGGACCGGCGTGCTTATGG
>JBAUHP010000135.1:0-6597 GCA_049680345.1 Albidovulum sp.
AAAAAATGTGCTTGGCTGCGAACGGGTATTTTTGTTCCGCGCACTAATTTGGCAATAGGCGTTCTTCTTCGCCGCCATCGGCATCAGGCTCGTCATCATGGGCTGGGATCACATAAGCCCCGGTCAACCAACGGCCAAGGTCGACATCAGCGCAGCGGGCTGAACAAAACGGGCGATATTTCGGGTCGGCGTCACTTTGGCAGATCGGACAGGTCATTTCCCCCCCTTGTTGAGCAGGTCAGTCAAGGCGATACGGTCGCGTTTGCGTTGTATCTCAAAGTTACCCAAAGGCGTCCAGCCTGCAAGGCTGGTTTCCGCCGCCTCGCCCTTGAAGGCCGCTCTTATCTGCTGGTCCAGGGTGGCACGGTCGCGTTTCGGCATTGGGGCGAAATCAACCAGTATCTGGCCACCAAGGCCGCGCAACCGCAGTTGGCGCGGCAATTCACGGGCCGCCGCGATATTGGCCTTCAGGCTTGCGGCAGGCGAGGTATCGGCACCCGTGTTCACATCCACGGCGATCAGCGCGCGCGTGGGTTCAATCGCCATATTGCCGCCGCCCGCCAACGGTACCAGCGGCGTCAGCAAGGCGTCGATCATCTCTTCCACGCCGTGGTGCTCAAACGCCTGATCACCCTTCGCCACCTCATCCGGGGCAGGGTCAGACCAGTCGCGCCATGCCTCTTCATGCGGGCCGGGTGCGTCAACCAGCAGCTCTGGCCCTCCGTCAAGATCTCCGGTGACGGCCTCGGCCAATGCCCGCAGCTCTCGGATTTCCGCATCGATCACGTCGCTTGCATCGCCCTCGGCGGCTGATCGCACGATAAGGCCAAAACCGCTTCCAGCCATTGCCTCCGCCGCGATAGTCTCCAGCCGCGCGCGCTCCTCGCTTTCGCGGATACGGCGAGAGACGTTAAGGCCTGGTGCCGCTGGCGTGACAATCGCCAACCGGCCTTTGAACAAAAGCCGCGTGCTGACCGGCAATGCTTTGCCAGCCTCGCCCCGGCCCGAGACCTGTACGATCAAGGATTGCCCCGGCGCCAACCCGGAGGTTTCGCGCAAGAAGCCCCGGGCGCCATCGGCGAGTTTCACAAAAACCCCGCCTTGCCCTTTCATCTGCCGGTCAACAACCCCGCGCAAGATCGCACCGGGCACAAAGCCCGCACCATCAGCGGCGGCGATCAGCAAATCATCCAAGCGCCCGTCGGTGACAAGGGCCGCCGCCTCGCGCCCGTGCGTCTGGCCCAATATGATGACCCTGCCCTTCATACTTGCCCCTTTTCCCATGCGTTCTCAAGATCAATGCCCGCCGCACGCAACAGCTGCGCGGTTTCTGCCAACGGCAAACCGACCACCCCGGTGAAAGAGCCTTGCAGCCACGGGATGAAGGCACCAAAACGGCCCTGAACGGCGTAACCGCCGGCTTTGCCTTGCCACTCGCCACACGACAGATAGGCATTCACTTCGCCGTCTGACAAAGGTTTGACCTTGACCACGGTATCCACCAGCCGCTCCCATATCCGCCCGCCGCGGCGGACGGCGACGGCTGTCAGTACATGGTGTCGTCGCCCGGACAGAGCCCATAGAAACTCTGCGGCTTCGCCTGCGGTTTCGGGCTTGCCCAAAATACGGCGGCCAAGCGCCACCGTCGTATCGGCGCAAAGCAGCACTTCGCCCTCACCAAGCGGCAAAGATTGCGCCTTTTCGCGCGCCATCCTTGCCACATAAGAACGAGGAACCTCGCCTTTTTGGGGCGTCTCATCAATATCAGGGGCGCGTGTGGCATCAGGTACCAGCCCGATTTGCGCCAGCAATTCAAGGCGTCGCGGGCTTGCCGATCCCAAGATCAGCTTTGGCGCGCTGCCCGTCCTTGCACCATCACTTGAAGCGGTAATTGATCCGCCCCTTCGAGAGGTCATAGGGTGTCATCGTTACCTGAACCTTATCGCCCGCCAAAACGCGGATACGGTTCTTGCGCATCTTTCCTGCCATTGTCGCGATAATCTCATGGCCGTTCTCAAGTTCGACTCTGAATGTCGCGTTTGGCAAAAGCTCGCGCACAACACCCGGAAACTCGAGATCTTCTTCCTTGGCCATGGTCGCTCCTAGCAAAACACCCGGCTTACATGCGCGGGCGCGCTCTAATTGCGCCTGATGCCGCAATATTTCAAGGCCTATATCAGATTTTCCCGGCAACAGTGATATTGCCAAGATGGGGCAATTGCTCCGGCCAATGGGCAAGGTTCAACACACCGCCATCGGCACGCACCGCGCGTACCGCCTCTAACGACACATCGGCATAGACCCATCCGGGCGCGCCCAAGGCCCCTTCGGCAAGGATACCGGTGGGCGGAAAGCCGTGATCGGGCGGGCCATAGATCGCGGCGCGGCCGGTGTTTTCCTCCATACCGTTGCACCAGGGTGCCTCGCCCACCACCGGCGCATGGACGGCAACCATCTGGCATTCAAGCGCGCGGGCCATGGCGCCGACACGCACCCGCGTGAACCCGGCCAAAGCCTCGGTCGCGGAAGGAACCAGCAGCAGCTCCACCCCCGCTTGGGCCATCGCATGGGCCAAAAGCGGAAACTCGCTGTCATAACAGATGGCAACCCCGATCCGGCCAAGGCCTGTCTCAAATACCGTCAGCCCCTCGCCCGGCACCACAAGCCAGTCCTCGCGCTCAAACCGGGTCATCATCACCTTGTCTTGGTGGCCGATCAGCCCCTTTGGGCCGAAAAGGCTGGCGCGGTTGACGGGGCGACCCTTGGCGTGGTCAAGCCCGTAAACCGGGCCCGAGCCGGAAAGGATATGGACATTGTGATGCGCAGCCAGCCTTGCGTGCAATGCCTCGGCTGCAGGCTTATGGCGAGCGGTCTCTTGAAGTGCTCCCTCCAGATCCGCAGCCACGGCGGCACCGCCAAGCGAGGCCAGCTCCATCGCGCCGTATTCGGGGAAAACCAAAAGCTCGGCGCCCCGCCCTGCCGCCTCGGCCACCCAGGCGGAAAGTTTGGCCTCATAGCCAGACCAGTCATCAAACCAGTCAAGCGGATAGGCGGCGGCGGCGATTTTCATTGGCTATAGCTCCCTCATCCAAAACTGCATCGTCTTGGCGGTTTCATCTGCTTCATCAAGGTCTTTCCACGCATATTCCGCAAGCGCCCCGAAAAGCGGCGCATAGCCACGCTTTTCCCAAAACCCGTCAAGCGGGCGGTAGTTGGGCGGATGCATGGGGTGATCATCGGGGCGCAATACCCGGCAAAAGGCGCAGTAGCGACGCCCGATTGAGCGGGCCTTTGCCTCGCGCAGATCAAAAAAGGCATGGCCAAGCCCGCGCCCGCGATATTCCGGCAGCAAGACCGATTCCGCGCAGTAGAAGATATCGTGCAGATCCAGCCCCGTTTCCGCGAAGGCCGCGCCAAATTCATCGCCATGATCTTCCATCGGCGTGCCGGTCGCCGCCCCCACCAGCCGCGTGCCTTCAAAGGCCCCGATGACAATCGCATTCGGGCTGCTTTTATAGGTCGCAAGGTAGCGCCGCTCGTAATCAAGATCGCCGTCGTAAAGGTAGGGCCAGTCGCGAAACACCGCGATCCGAAGGCGCGCGACATCATCAATGCAGGCGGCGAATCCTTCCGGACTCAGAACCTCGGCGCGGGTTTTCATGAGACCTGCCTGATCCAGTCTTGCAGATTATAATAGGTCGTCACACGGGTGATCTTGCCGTTCTTGAGGGTGAAAAATCCCCCGGCGGCCAGAACATATTTTTGCCCGCGCGCCTCGGGCAGGCCGGGGTCGGTTTTCAGATAGGTTCCGTTGACCGTAAATTCGGCCGCACCGCGCGTGCCGCCCGCGTCAGAAAAGACCACGATATCGGTTAGATTTTCGCTGTAGGTCTCGCTCATATGGCGGCAAAAATCGACGAAGGCCTGCTTGCCCAGCCGGGTTCCGCCCTCATTCACATTATGGGCGAAATCATCGTGGAGCGTGGCCAGCATTCCATCAATATCGCCCCGGTTAAAGGCCGCATAATAAGCTTCGATCGTGGCAAGGGTCATGTACAGCCTTTCGAGGGGTTTCACCGGGTTTTCACAGTGAAAATATTTCCAACCGTCTGATTTATAACGATTTACGATTTCATATTAACCAAATCTTAACCGTTTTCACCAAATTTCAAACCATGCCTAACCGATCCGGGGGGCGCTAGGCAAGACGAGCGGCGGGGCTTCGTTATTTTGCGCTTACCTGCTTGATTATGCGCGCCATGGCTGCTCCACTTGCACCACCCCTTTTGGGGCACGAAGTTCAGCGGTGGCAGCCTGGAAGGGACGTATCCATGCCAGACCTTGGCCAAACGGATGTGAAAATCACGCAACTTGCACCGGCGGATGCAGCCATCTGGCGTGATATCCGGCTGGAGGCTTTGGCGCGCGAGCCTGAGCAGTTTTCTGCACTTCACGCCGATTGGGTGGCGCGGCCCTTGGCCGATTTCGCGGATATGATGGGCAAGATGCGCATCTGGGCGGCTGTTGCGGGTGAGCGGGCCTTGGCGGTGGCGGCCCTGTATCTTGACCATGACAGCCGCGATTTTGGCTGGCTGATGGCCGTCTATACCCGCCCCGAGGCGCGCGGCATGGGATATGCCCAGCGCCTGATCAGCGCGGCAGAGGCGGCGGCGCGCGCAAGCGGGGCCAAGGAAATGCGCCTGAACGTGCGCGCGGCCAACCCCGCCGCACGCGGGCTTTACGCGGGTTTGGGCTTTTGCGAAATAGTGGCCAAAGCCGCGCCATCTTGCAGCAAATGCGAGATTACCATGGCAAAGCCGCTCTAACGGGCCTTGAGCGTTGGGGTGGGCTTGGCTAAAGGGGGCGGGAAGGGAATTTCGCCAATGCCGCAGTTTTTGAATTCCAGCGCCCCGGACTTTGAGCAAGTCTTTTCGGCCCTTTTGGGCATGAAGCGCGAAGACAGCCCCGATGTCGATGCCGATGTGGCCCGGATCATTGCCGATGTGCGCGCGCACGGGGATGCGGCGGTGATCGCACTTACCGCGAAATTCGACCGGCTGGACCTTACCCCCCAGACCCTTGCGTTTTCGCCTGACGAAATAGAGGCGGAATGCGCCAAGGTTTCGCCAGAGGATCGCGCGGCACTTGAACTGGCCGCCGAACGTATCCGCGCCTATCACGCCCGCCAGATGCCCGAAGATCAGCGTTGGACCGACGCTGCGGGTGCAAGCCTTGGCTGGCGCTGGGGGCCGGTTTCGGCGGCGGGGCTTTACGTGCCCGGCGGCTTGGCCTCTTACCCATCATCGGTATTGATGAATGCGCTGCCGGCCAAGGTGGCCGGGGTCGAACGGCTGGTGATCACCTGCCCGACGCCGGACGGTGTGGTCAACCCGTTGGTGCTTTATGCCGCACGGCTTGCCGGGGTCGATACGGTTTACCGCATTGGCGGGGCGCAGGCGATTGCGGCGCTTGCCTATGGCACCGCGTCCATTCGTGCGGTTGATAAGATCACCGGCCCCGGCAATGCCTATGTGGCGGCGGCAAAGCGCCGGGTGTTCGGACGGGTTGGCATT
Source organism: Albidovulum sp. (assembly GCA_049680345.1). Taxonomy (GTDB): domain Bacteria; phylum Pseudomonadota; class Alphaproteobacteria; order Rhodobacterales; family Rhodobacteraceae; genus TMP-24. The sequence goes on from JBAUHP010000135.1 coordinate 5,574, forward strand.
GACATGATCGCGGGCCCTTCGGAAATTCTGGTGATTGCGGATAAGGATAATGACCCGGACTGGATCGCACTTGATCTGCTGGCCCAGGCCGAACATGACCAAAGCGCGCAGTCGATCCTTATGACCGATGATGCGGCCTTTGGGCAGGCCGTGGCACAGGCCGTTGAAAAGCGCCTTGAAACGCTTGAGCGGCGCGCCATTGCCGCCGTATCCTGGCGCGACAATGGTGCGATTATCACCGTGCGGGATCTGGCCGAGGCGGCAGCGCTTTCAAACCGCATCGCCCCCGAACATCTGGAACTTTGCGTGGCCGACCCCGAGGCCCTTGCAGGCCTGACCACCCATGCGGGGGCGATCTTTTTGGGGGCCTGGACGCCGGAGGCGATCGGCGATTACGTCGGCGGCCCCAATCACGTGTTGCCCACCGCGCGTTCGGCACGGTTTTCGTCGGGCTTGTCGGTGATGGATTTCCTTAAACGCACCACGATTGCGCAGATGACACCAGCAGCCCTTGCCGCCATCGGCCCCGCCGCCGAACGCCTTGCGAAATCAGAAAGCCTTGAGGCGCATGGCCTTTCGGTGCGCGCCCGGCTTGACCATTTAAATGCAAAGGACACTTGACGTGGCCCCCGCAGATGGCGCTTTTGGGCCAGATAAAGACGACGGAGCAAGATCGATGACGCGCATATGCCATATCGAGATCGATGATCGCGGCTTGCCCGCGCCGACCCCGGAGATTGAGCAAGAACGCAAAGTCGCGATCTTTGATCTGCTTGAAGACAATTCCTTCGCGCTTCCGGCAAAGAACGATGTGGTCCCCGAGGGGCCGTTTCGGCTGGCGCTGGCGATCCGCGACAAGCGGCTGGTGTTTGATCTGGCCGGTGAGAACGCCGGAAAAATCACCGAATTTCATCTGAGCCTTGGGCCGTTCCGGCAGGTTGTGAAGGATTACTTTCAGATCTGCGAAAGCTATTTTGAAGCGGTCAAGCGCCTGCCGCCCGCCCAGATCGAGGCCATCGACATG
>JBAUHP010000136.1:0-11987 GCA_049680345.1 Albidovulum sp.
GGCGTATCTGCGCCAAGTCGCGAAACAAGCCAAAGGCAGATCAACATGGCCAATCCTCTTCTGTTCCTTCAGCAGGTACGCTCGGAAGTGGCCAAAGTCGTCTGGCCGACACGGCGTGAAGTCATGCTGACCACGATCATGGTTTTCATCATGGCAGCGATTACGGCCGTCTTCTTCTCACTGGTCGATCTGGTCATTCGCCTGGGTCTGACGGCGGTTCTGGATATGGTCGGCTAATTCGGACCGCAGATGGCATTGAACGGCTTGAATTCTGACCTCATCAAAGATAGACGAGCCTGACTTTACCGGCCTAAGCGCGCAACGATTCGGTCTGCGCGCTGTTTTCTGTTCGGGAAAGCGTGAGTTAACTCACGGAATAAATTGAATTATCGGCGGCATACCGTCGACGAAGCGAGGTCTGGGGCAGATGGCAAAGCGGTGGTATTCGGTGAGCGTTCTCTCGAATTACGAGAAGAAGATCGCCGAACAGATCAAGCATGCTGTTGCAGAAAACGGCCTTGAAGAAGAGATCGACGAAGTTCACGTGCCCACCGAAGAGGTGCTGGAAATCCGTCGCGGCAAGAAGGTGACGTCAGAGCGTCGGTTCATGCCCGGCTATGTGCTGGTGCATATGGAAATGACCGATCGCGGCTATCACCTGATCACCTCGATCAACCGCGTCACCGGCTTTTTGGGCCCGCAAGGCCGCCCGATGCCAATGCGTGACGCCGAAGTGAACGGCATCTTGAAGCGCGCCGAAGAAGGCCAGGATGCCCCGCGCAACCTGATCCGCTTCGAGGTTGGCGAGAATGTCAAAGTTGCCGACGGCCCGTTCGAAGGTTTCTCGGGCATGGTTGAAGAGGTGGACGAAAACGCCAGCCGCCTCAAGGTAACCGTATCAATTTTTGGCCGTCCGACACCGGTCGAGCTGGAATTCACGCAGGTTCAAAAAGTCGCCTGATGTGACAACCCGTGGGAGGCGCGTGCTACGGCACAAACCGAACCACTAAACTGCGCCAGCCGTGGCGCCAGTGATAAAGGAGCGGCCAGATGGCCAAGAAGGTAGTAGGGCAGCTCAAGCTGCAAATTAAGGCGGGGCAGGCCAATCCTTCCCCCCCGGTCGGTCCGGCGCTGGGTCAGCGCGGGATCAATATCATGGAATTCTGCAAGGCCTTCAACGCGAAGACCCAAGAGATGGAACAAGGCGCCCCGGTGCCGGTTGTCATCACCTATTATGCGGATAAGTCCTTCAGCTTTGAGACCAAGACAGCGCCTGCGTCGTTCTTTCTCAAGAAAGCTGCCGGCCTGAAGCCCGTGGGCAAGCGTAACCGCCCGAAGGGATCGCCGCTTCCGGGCCGCGAAACCGCAGGCACGGTCACCGTGGCTCAGGTGCGCGAGATCGCCGAAGCCAAGATGAAAGATCTTTCCGCGAACGACGTTGAGGCCGCGATGCAAATCATCCTTGGCTCGGCACGCTCGATGGGTATCGAGGTGAAAGGTTAAGTCATGGCAAAGTATGGAAAACGCACTCAGGCAGCCCGTGCCGCTTTCGCAGGCAAGGCCGATCTGACGGTCGAAGAGGCCGTGAAGCTGATCAAAAGCGTTGCTGCTGCAAAATTCGACGAAACCGTCGAGATCGCTATGAACCTTGGTGTTGACCCGCGTCACGCCGATCAGATGGTTCGCGGCGTTGTATCCTTGCCCAATGGCACCGGTAAGACGGTACGCGTGGCAGTGTTTGCCCGCGGCCCGAAGGCTGACGAAGCCACGGCCGCTGGTGCCGATATCGTGGGCGCCGAGGATCTGATGGAAATCATCCAATCCGGCAAGATCGAATTCGATCGCTGCATTGCAACGCCCGATATGATGCCAATCGTTGGTCGCCTCGGCAAGATCCTTGGCCCTCGCAATCTGATGCCGAACCCCAAGGTCGGCACCGTGACAATGGACGTGAAAACGGCCGTTGAAGCAGCCAAAGGTGGCGAAGTGCAGTTCAAGGTCGAAAAAGCCGGTGTGATCCATGCCGGGATCGGCAAGGTATCTTTCGGTGAAGACAAGCTGACTGAAAACGTCCGCGCCTTTGTTGACGCCGTCGCGCGTGCCAAACCGGCAGGGTCCAAAGGGGCCTATGTCAAGAAAGTATCCTTGTCATCGACCATGGGTCCGGGCGTCAGCCTTGATCTGGCCTCGGCGACCGGGAACTGAAGTTAACGGGCGGGTCAAGGCCCGCCCTTGCGAAATTCTTCGGGCTTAGGCCCGGTGAATACGGGGCAAAACACCGCCCCGTTCTGTCCGAGACGGAGGGTGGATTTCGGTCCTTAATAGCCTTCCTGAGATGGGAAACGAGACAGATTTACCGGGGTTCGCCTCGGGCGGTCATGGCCTCGGGACTCTAGCGGACCCGAACGCCCCCAGACCATCGGGGGCAAATGAGAGCCGGGGGGAAACCCTCATACTTGGAGTGAACCTGTGGATAGAGCCCAGAAAGAGAAAGTGGTCGAGGAACTCGGCCAGATCTTCGAAAGCTCTGGCGTCGTAGTGGTTGCCCACTACGAAGGCATGACAGTTGCACAAATGCAGGATCTGCGCGCAGAAATGAGTGCTGCAGGTGGATCCGTTCGCGTTGCCAAGAACAAGCTCGCCAAGATCGCCCTTGAAGGCAAGCCCTGCGCAAGCATCGGCAATCTTCTTTTGGGCATGACCGTGTTGACCTATTCCGAAGACCCCGTGGCAGCTGCCAAGGTGTCGGAAAAGTACGCCAAGGCAAACGAGAGATTCGTTATCCTTGGTGGTGCGATGGGTGACACGGCCTTGGATCCAGCCGGTGTGAAAGCCGTCGCTTCGATGCCGTCGCGTGAAGAGCTTCTTGCTCAGATCGCCTCTTGCATCGGTGCGCCTGCATCGAACATCGCCGGGGCCATTGGCGCGCCTGCTTCTAACATCGCGAGCATCCTCACCACGATCGAGGAACGCGAAGCCGCGTAAGCAACATGATGCCTTCTTGGGGTTGATACCCTGACGTTGGAAACATAACTAGGAACGGAAAAGAAAAATGGCTGATCTTAAAAAACTCGCCGAACAAATCGTGGGCCTGACGCTTCTTGAAGCGCAAGAGCTCAAGACCATCTTGAAAGACGAATACGGCATCGAGCCGGCAGCCGGTGGCGCCGTCATGATGGCCGCAGGCCCGGCAGCAGCCGGTGAAGCCGCTGAAGAAAAGACCGACTTTGATGTCGTTCTGATCGACGCTGGCGCAAGCAAGATCAACGTGATCAAGGAAGTTCGCACGATCACTGGTCTTGGTCTGAAAGAAGCCAAGGATCTGGTCGAAGCTGGCGGCAAAGTGAAAGAAGCTGCGCCCAAAGCTGAAGCTGAAGAGATCAAGAAGAAGCTCGAAGAGGCTGGCGCCAAAGTCGAGCTTAAGTAATCGGTCCGGGTGCATCTGCACCCGCCCATCTAAAGTTGGCTGGGTCCGGATTTCCGGGCCCAGCCGAACCCGTCTTGGAAGCGGCATCAGGTTTTGTTGTCGCTTCCAAGGCAGGGTTCACGGTTCGGGAGCCATCCGGTGGGACGGGTGGCATGAATTGAACCGACCTCCTTCATTCGCAAGCGGCGCGGATCTGTGACCCCGACAGAACCGCCCCCGCGAAGAGACGAAAGGTAACGATCAGCATGGCGCAAAGCTACGTTGGCCAGAAACGTATCCGTAGATACTTCGGCAAAATCCGCGAAATTCTTGAGATGCCGAACCTCATTGAGGTTCAAAAGTCATCTTATGATCTTTTCCTGAAATCCGGTGATGGCCAGGTGCCTGCCGATGGTGAAGGCATCAAAGGCGTATTCCAGTCGGTATTCCCGATCAAGGATTTCAACGAGAATGCAATTCTCGAATTCGTGAAATACGAGCTGGAAAAACCGAAATACGACGTTGAAGAATGCCAAAGCCGCGACATGACCTATGCTGCGCCGCTGAAGGTGACTTTGCGCCTGATCGTGTTTGATGTCGATGAAGATACCGGCGCAAAGTCGGTCAAGGACATCAAAGAACAAGACGTCTATATGGGCGACATGCCTTTGATGACCCCGAACGGCACCTTCATCGTGAACGGTACCGAACGTGTTATCGTTTCCCAGATGCACCGTTCGCCGGGCGTGTTCTTCGACCACGACAAGGGCAAGACCCATTCAAGCGGAAAGCTTTTGTTCGCCTGCCGGATCATTCCTTATCGCGGCTCCTGGCTCGACTTCGAATTCGACGCCAAAGACATCGTTTTCTCGCGCATTGACCGTCGCCGCAAACTGCCGGTGACGACGCTGTTGTATGCCTTGGGCCTGACCCAGGAAGGCATCATGGATGCCTATTACAATACGGTCGATTACAAGCTGAAGAAGAACAAGGGCTGGGTGACCAAGTTCTTCCCCGAACGTGTGCGCGGCACGCGTCCGCTTTACGATCTTGTTGATGCAAACTCAGGCGAAGTGATCTGCAAAGCGGGTGAAAAGGTCACCCCGCGCATGGTCAAGAAACTGGTCGAAGAAGGTTCGGTTACCGAACTTCTGGTGCCCTTTGACCATATCCTCGGTCGTTTCGTCGCCAAGGACATCATCAACGAAGAGACCGGCGCTATCTATGTTGAAGCTGGTGATGAGCTGACGCAGACCATCGATAAAGAAGGCGAAATCTCTGGCGGTTCGCTGAAGGTCTTGCTGGATAACGGCATCACGACCATCCCGGTGCTTGATATCGATAACGTCAATGTCGGCCCTTACATCCGCAACACCATGGCCGCCGACAAGAACATGGGTCGCGATACCGCGCTTATGGACATCTACCGCGTCATGCGTCCGGGTGAACCGCCCACCGTCGAAGCTGCAAGCCAGCTGTTCGACACGCTGTTCTTCGATAGCGAGCGTTATGACCTTTCCGCCGTTGGCCGGGTCAAGATGAACATGCGCCTTGATCTGGATGCCGAAGACACGATGCGCACCTTGCGCCGCGACGACATCATCGCTTGTATCAAGGCGCTGGTTGATCTGCGCGACGGGCGCGGCGATATCGACGATATCGACCACCTTGGTAACCGCCGGGTCCGTTCGGTTGGCGAACTGATGGAAAACCAGTACCGCGTCGGCCTGTTGCGCATGGAACGCGCGATCAAGGAACGTATGTCCTCGGTCGAGATCGATACGGTCATGCCGCAAGATCTGATCAATGCGAAACCGGCAGCCGCAGCGGTGCGCGAATTCTTCGGCTCTTCGCAGCTGTCGCAGTTCATGGACCAAACCAACCCCTTGTCGGAAGTCACGCATAAGCGTCGCCTGTCTGCCCTTGGGCCAGGCGGTCTTACCCGCGAGCGTGCAGGCTTTGAGGTGCGCGACGTTCACCCGACCCATTACGGTCGGATGTGCCCGATTGAAACGCCGGAAGGCCCGAACATCGGTCTGATCAACTCACTGGCGACCTATGCGCGGGTGAACAAGTATGGCTTCATCGAAACCCCCTACCGCAAGGTGGTCGACGGCCAGGTAACCGACGACGTGCAATATATGTCGGCGACCGAAGAAATGCGCCATACCGTGGCGCAGGCCAACGCCGAAGTCGATGCCGATGGGCGCTTTACCAGCGACCTCGTCTCGACCCGCCAGTCTGGCGAATTCATGCTGAACCCGCCGGAGGTGATCAGCCTTATTGACGTATCACCCAAGCAGTTGGTGTCGGTCGCGGCCTCGCTTATTCCGTTCTTGGAGAATGACGATGCTAACCGCGCGCTGATGGGGTCAAACATGCAGCGTCAGGCAGTGCCTTTGCTGCAAGCTGATGCGCCTTTCGTCGGTACCGGAATCGAGGCCGTCGTGGCCGAAGATTCGGGTGCGGCGATCATGGCCAAACGCGGCGGTATCATCGACCAGGTCGATGCGACCCGTATCGTTGTGCGTGCCACGTCAGATCTGGAAATTGGCGATGCCGGGGTTGATATCTACCGGTTGCGCAAGTTCCAACGCTCGAACCAGAACACCTGTATCAACCAGAAGCCTCTGGTTAAGGTGGGCGACAAGGTAACAAAGAACGAAGTTATTGCCGATGGCCCCTCGACCGATATGGGCGAGCTGGCACTTGGCAAGAACATCATCGTCGCCTTCATGCCCTGGAATGGTTACAACTACGAAGACAGTATCTTGATTTCCGAACGCATCGTGCGCGATGACGTCTTCACTTCGATCCATATCGAGGAATATGAAGTCGCCGCCCGTGACACCAAGCTTGGGCCAGAAGAGATTACCCGCGATATCCCGAACGTTGGCGAGGAGGCCCTGCGCAACCTCGACGAGGCGGGCATTGTCTATATCGGCGCCGAAGTTGGCCCGGCTGACATTCTTGTGGGTAAGATCACGCCAAAGGGCGAAAGCCCGATGACACCGGAAGAAAAACTTCTGCGCGCCATCTTTGGTGAAAAAGCCTCGGACGTGCGTGACACGTCGTTGCGCTTGCCGCCGGGTGACTTCGGTACGGTTGTTGAAGTGCGGGTCTTCAACCGCCACGGCGTGGACAAAGACGAACGCGCACTGCAGATCGAGCGTGAAGAAGTCGAACGCCTTGCACGTGACCGCGACGATGAGATGGTCATTTTGGAGCGCAATATCTATGGTCGCCTGAAGTCGATGATCATCGGCAAGGCCGCTGTAAAAGGCCCCAAAGGCATCAAGCCGAATGCGGTGATCGACGAAGAACTGCTGGAAAGCCTGAGCCATGGCCAATGGTGGCAACTGGCACTGGGCGAAGAGAAAGACGCGCAAAACGTCGAAGCTTTGAACGCCCAGTTCGACGCGCAAAAACGTACACTTGAACTGCGCTTCGAAGATAAGGTCGAAAAGGTCCGTCGTGGTGACGATCTGCCGCCAGGCGTGATGAAGATGGTCAAAGTCTTTGTCGCGGTGAAGCGCAAGCTTCAGCCTGGAGACAAGATGGCCGGTCGTCACGGAAACAAGGGTGTTGTGTCGAAAGTGGTGCCGATCGAAGATATGCCGTTCTTGGCAGATGGTACCGCAGTCGACATGGTTCTGAACCCATTGGGTGTGCCGTCGCGCATGAACGTCGGGCAGATCCTTGAAACCCATATGGGCTGGGCTGCACGCGGTCTGGGCATTCGTATCGATGACGCGCTGGAGGGCTACCGCCGCTCTGGCGATCTGAACCCGGTTCGCGATGCCTTGCGCCATGGCTACGGCGATCAGGTCTATGATGATGCTTTCGCCGATCTCGATGAGGAGACTTTGGTCGAGCGCGCTGAAGTCGTCAAACGCGGCGTGCCGATTGCAACGCCGGTCTTTGACGGTGCCAAGGAAGCAGATGTCAATGACGCGCTGACGCGGGCAGGTTTCGACCAGTCCGGCCAGTCGGAGCTGTTCGATGGCCGTTCGGGCGAGAAATTCGCACGGAAAGTCACCGTAGGTGTGAAGTATCTTTTGAAGCTTCACCACTTGGTCGATGACAAGATCCACGCGCGGTCAACCGGGCCTTACAGTCTTGTCACGCAGCAGCCTCTGGGCGGTAAAGCCCAGTTCGGCGGTCAGCGCTTCGGGGAGATGGAGGTCTGGGCGCTGGAAGCTTACGGCGCGGCCTACACGCTGCAAGAAATGCTTACCGTCAAGTCGGATGACGTGGCAGGCCGGACCAAGGTCTACGAGTCGATCGTCAAGGGCGAGGACAACTTTGAAGCCGGCGTACCGGAAAGCTTCAACGTTCTCGTTAAGGAAGTGCGGGGCCTCGGCCTCAACATGGAACTCCTGGATGCGGAGGGAGAGGATTAAGGGTCACGAATTTTCGGCGAAAATTCGATCGATTTTTCGCCGAAAAATCGGGCTTCGCCCGACCTGCAAAACTCTCCCACGCGCCCTTTCAAGGATTTGAAGATGAACCAGGAACTCAGTACCAACCCGTTCAACCCGCTGGCAGCGCCCAAGCAATTCGACGAGATCAAGATCTCGCTCGCATCGCCTGAGCGGATTTTGTCGTGGTCCTACGGTGAAATCAAAAAGCCCGAAACCATCAACTACCGGACATTCAAGCCCGAGCGTGACGGTCTGTTTTGCGCACGCATCTTTGGCCCGATCAAGGATTACGAATGTCTGTGCGGCAAGTATAAGCGCATGAAATATCGCGGCGTCGTTTGCGAAAAATGCGGTGTCGAAGTGACGCTCCAGAAGGTGCGGCGCGAACGGATGGGCCATATCGAACTGGCCGCCCCTGTCGCCCACATCTGGTTCCTCAAGTCGTTGCCAAGCCGTATCGGCCTTATGCTTGATATGACTTTGCGTGATCTGGAACGTATTCTTTATTTCGAGAACTACGTGGTTATCGAACCCGGTCTGACCGACCTTTCCTATGGTCAGTTGATGGGCGAGGAAGAGTTTCTTGACGCACAAGACCAATATGGTGCCGACGCTTTCACCGCCAATATCGGCGCTGAGGCGATCCGCGAAATGCTGGCGGGTATCGATCTTGAGGCCACAGCTGAGCAATTGCGCGAAGAGCTGAAAGAAGCCACGGGCGAGTTGAAGCCAAAAAAGATCATCAAGCGCCTGAAGATCGTCGAGTCCTTCCTTGAATCCGGCAACCGCCCGGAATGGATGGTTCTGACCGTGGTTCCGGTTATTCCACCAGAGCTGCGTCCCTTGGTGCCGCTTGACGGTGGCCGTTTCGCCACTTCGGATCTTAACGATCTTTACCGCCGGGTCATCAACCGCAACAACCGCCTGAAGCGCCTGATCGAGCTTCGTGCGCCCGATATCATCGTGCGTAACGAGAAGCGGATGTTGCAAGAATCCGTTGACGCCTTGTTCGACAACGGCCGTCGTGGCCGCGTGATCACCGGCGCCAACAAGCGTCCGCTGAAGTCGCTTTCGGATATGCTCAAGGGCAAGCAAGGCCGTTTCCGCCAGAACCTTCTGGGTAAGCGCGTCGACTTCTCGGGCCGTTCGGTCATTGTGACGGGTCCGGAACTCAAGCTGCATCAATGTGGTTTGCCCAAGAAGATGGCGCTTGAGCTGTTCAAGCCCTTCATCTATTCGCGGCTTGAGGCCAAAGGTCTGTCTTCGACCGTCAAGCAAGCCAAGAAGCTTGTCGAGAAAGAACGCCCCGAAGTTTGGGATATCCTCGACGAGGTTATCCGCGAACATCCGGTCATGCTGAACCGTGCGCCAACCCTGCACCGATTGGGCATCCAGGCGTTTGAACCGGTTTTGATCGAAGGTAAGGCGATCCAGCTTCACCCGCTTGTCTGTTCGGCCTTCAACGCCGACTTTGACGGCGACCAGATGGCTGTTCACGTACCGCTGAGCCTTGAGGCACAGCTTGAATGCCGCGTCTTGATGATGTCCACGAACAACGTTCTGTCGCCCGCCAATGGTGCGCCGATCATCGTGCCATCGCAAGATATGGTCTTGGGCCTTTACTACGTCTCGATGGAGCGTAAGGGCATGAAGGGCGAGGGCATGATCTTCGCGTCACCTGACGAAGTGCAGCACGCACTTGATGCCGGTGAAGTCGATCTTCATGCCAAAATCCAGTGCCGCATCGAACAGGTCGATGCCGAAGGCAATGTGGTGAACAACCGGGTTGAAACCACGCCGGGCCGGGTTCGGCTTGGTGGGCTTTTGCCGCTGAATGCCAAGGCACCTTTCGAGTTGGTCAACCGCTTGCTTCGCAAGAAAGACGTGCAAAACGTCATTGATACCGTCTACCGCTACTGCGGCCAGAAGGAGAGCGTGATCTTTTGTGACCAGATCATGGGTCTGGGCTTCCGCGAGGCGTTCAAGGCCGGTATTTCCTTTGGCAAGGATGACATGGTCATCCCCGACACCAAATGGGATATCGTCAACGGTGTCCGCGATCAGGTGAAGGAATTCGAACAGCAGTATATGGACGGTCTGATCACCCAGGGTGAAAAGTACAACAAGGTCGTCGATGCCTGGTCGAAATGTTCGGACGAAGTTGCGGCCGAAATGATGAAGGAAATCTCGGCCGTTCGCTATGATGATGCGGGCGCCGAGAAGGAACCGAACTCGGTCTATATGATGTCGCATTCCGGTGCGCGTGGCTCGCCCGCGCAGATGAAGCAGTTGGGCGGGATGCGTGGTCTGATGGCCAAGCCCTCGGGCGAGATCATCGAAACGCCGATCATCTCGAACTTCAAGGAAGGTCTGACCGTTCTTGAATACTTCAACTCCACCCACGGCGCGCGTAAAGGTCTGGCCGATACCGCGCTCAAGACGGCGAACTCGGGCTATCTGACCCGCCGTCTGGTTGACGTCGCCCAGGATTGCATCGTGCGTCAGCGTGATTGTGGCACCGAACGCGCCATCACCGCTTCGGCGGCCGTCAATGACGGTGAGGTTGTATCACCGCTGAGCGAACGCATCCTTGGCCGGGTTTCTGCCGATGACATTCTGGTTCCGGGCACCGATGAGGTGATCGCCGCCAAGAATGAGCTTTTGGACGAACGCAAGGCCGATAAGATCGAAGCCGCTGGTGTGGCCTCGGTACGCATCCGCTCGGCCCTCACCTGTGAGGCCGAAGAGGGTGTTTGCGCCATGTGCTATGGTCGCGACCTTGCACGTGGTACGCTGGTGAACCAGGGCGAAGCGGTGGGCATCATCGCGGCGCAATCCATCGGCGAACCGGGCACCCAGTTGACCATGCGGACCTTCCACATCGGCGGTATCGCCCAGGGTGGTCAGCAATCCTTCCAGGAAGCCAGCCAGGAAGGTAAGGTCGAATTCCGCAATGCCATGCTGCTTGAAAACGCCAGCGGCGAATTCATCGTCATGGGCCGGAATATGCAGATCGCCATTATCGACGAGGCAGGTCAGGAACGGGCTTCCCACAAGATCAGCTATGGTGCGAAAATCCACGTCAAGGACGGTGCAACCGTCTTGCGCGGCGCCAAGCTTTACGAATGGGATCCCTACACCTTGCCGATCATCGCCGAAAAGGCGGGCGTGGCGAAATTTGTTGACCTCATCTCTGGCATCGCTGTTCGCGATGAGACTGATGACGCCACCGGCATGACCCAAAAGATCGTGATCGACTGGCGCACCGCGCCAAAAGGCAACGATCTTAAGCCTGAAATCATCGTGATGGACCCCGCCACCGGCGAGCCTGTTCGCAATGATGCAGGCAACCCGGTCAGCTATCCGATGTCTGTCGACGCCATCTTGTCGATTGAAGACGGCCAAGACGTTAAGGCCGGTGACGTGGTTGCGCGTATTCCACGTGAAGGTGCACGTACCAAGGACATCACCGGTGGTCTGCCGCGCGTGGCCGAGCTCTTTGAAGCCCGGCGTCCGAAGGACAATGCCATCATCGCCGAAATCGACGGCTATGTGCGCTTTGGCAAGGACTACAAGAACAAGCGCCGCATCACGATCGAACCTGCGGACGAATCCTTGCAGCCGGTCGAATACATGGTCCCGAAGGGCAAGCACATTCCGGTTCAGGAAGGTGACTATGTGCAAAAGGGCGACTACATCATGGACGGCAATCCGGCGCCGCATGATATCTTGCGCATCATGGGGATTGAGGCCTTGGCCGATTACCTTATCGACGAAGTGCAAGACGTTTACCGTTTGCAAGGCGTGAAGATCAACGACAAGCATATCGAGGTGATCGTTCGCCAGATGCTGCAAAAGATCGAGATCCTTGATAGCGGCGATTCGACCATGTTGAAGGGCGAGAACTTCGACAAGGCCGAGTTCACCGAAGAGAACGAAAAGACCATCGCACGCGGCGGACGTCCTGCTGTGGGTGAACCGGTCTTGCTGGGTATCACCAAGGCAAGCTTGCAAACCCGCAGCTTCATCTCGGCGGCATCCTTCCAGGAAACCACGCGGGTCCTGACCGAGGCTTCGGTTCAAGGCAAGCGTGACCATCTTGTCGGTCTTAAGGAAAACGTCATCGTTGGCCGCCTGATCCCGGCGGGTACCGGTGG
>JBAUHP010000137.1:0-12207 GCA_049680345.1 Albidovulum sp.
CTGATTAAGAAATGCGTCTTGCAAATTTTGTTTATCGGCAGCCATTTTCTTTATGCCTCGTTCTCATATGCGCGGTTTGTAACCCCACGGCGCTGCTCCGGAGGTTTGCGGTAAAGTATGCGAAAGAATTCAAGCTGCGCCACCCCAAAAAAGAAAACCCTTAGCATTTGGGCAAAATCCCACGGTCATGCACCCGGTTAGACTGACAAATAAGCAACGCTTTCGCCCCTGCGCGGGGTTTTTCTATGAAAATGGCGGCATTAGGAGCCGTCCGAAAGGTGTGTGGCTGCGATGAGTGCTACACGTTTTCCTCTTCTTCATCCTCCAGATGCGCGACGCGGGAGCCTGATTTGGAGGTGGTCACCACCCCCAAGGACTTGAGTTTGCGGTGAAGTGCTGAGCGTTCCATGCCAACGAAGCTGGCGGTGCGGCTGATATTTCCGCCAAAACGGTTGATCTGGGTCAGCAGATATTCGCGTTCAAACAATTCACGCGCATCTCGCAGCGGCAAGGTTGCGAGGCCGCCGGTCAAGGTCACGCGGCCCTCTTCGGGGGTGATTTCGCCCTGCCCCGGCAGATCGCGGGCCTCGATCGGGTCCATGCTTTCGCCCAAGATCAGTGCGCGTTCAATCACATTGCGAAGCTGACGGATGTTTCCCGGCCAGTCGATGGTTTGCATCACCGCCTCGGCCTCTTCCGACAAGGGGCGCATCGGCAGGCCCTGGCTTTTGTTGAACTGCTCAATGAAATGGCGCGCCAGCACGGGTATGTCTTCGCGCCGGTCATCAAGGGCGGGGACGGATATTGGCACCACATTCAAGCGGTCGAAAAGTTCCTGACGAAAACGGCCCGCGGCAATTTCCACCGCCAGATTGCGGGTTGTGGAGGATATCACACGCAGATCGACCCGTACCTTGTCGGCCCCGCCGACGCGGGTGAATTGCTGATCGGTCAGCACCCGCAAGATCTTGGATTGGGTGCCCAAGGGCATGTCAGCCACTTCATCAAAATAGACAAAGCCACCATGCGCTTGTTCCAAAAGGCCTTTTTCGACCCCCCGTTCCGGCGTCTCACGGCCAAAAAGCACCTCTTCCATTCCATCAGGCTCGATTGAGGCCGAAGACACTGTCACAAATGGCCCCGATGCGCGGTTCGAATTGGCGTGGATGTAGCGCGCCGACATTTCCTTGCCTGACCCCGGCTCCCCTGTCAGCATCACCCGGCCGTTTGACTTGGTGACCTTTTCAAGGTTGAGCTTGAGCGTGCGGAAAGACGCCGAATTGCCGATCATATCGGTGGTGGACACGTCGCGCCGCCGCACGGTCGCATTTTCGCGCCGCAAGCGCGAGGTTTCCATCGCCCGCGAAATCACCACGGTCAGCTGGTCGATGTTGAAGGGTTTTTCGATGAAATCATAAGCCCCTTGCTTGATCGCCGCGACGGCAATTTCGATATTGCCATGGCCCGAGATGATGATGATCGGAATATCGGGATTGTCGCGCTTGACGGTTTTGAGAATATCGATCCCGTCCATGCGGCTGTCTTTGAGCCAGATATCAAGGACCATCAGCGCAGGGGCTGCGGCGTTAATTTCGGCCATGCATTCATCCGAATTGGCCGCCAGCCTTGTGCTAAAGCCTTCGTCCTTGAGGATATCGGATATCAGTTCACGGATGTCGCGTTCGTCGTCTACGATCAGAATGTCGCTCATTTTTCACCTCCGATGGCTTCGGCCACCTTTTCTTTGACTGATCGCCCAGACATACGTGCCTTGGGCAACCGAATTTCGGCCAATGCGCCGTGATGGGCATTGCCGGCAAAAATCTCCGCATCGCTGAGCGTCAGCGTGCCGCCGTGTTCTTCAATGATCTTCTTGACGATCGGCAGGCCCAGGCCGGTGCCTTTTTCGCGGGTGGTCACATAGGGTTCAAACAGGCGGGCGCGGTCGGGTGGCAGCCCGGCGCCATTGTCGCTTATGCGGATCGTGACATGTTCATCCTCGACCGACATGGCGACCCGCACTTCGGGTTCGTAACCTTCCGGAGCGCCATTATTATAAAGCGTTTCAATGGCTTCCCCGGCGTTCTTGATCAGGTTCGTGGCGGCCTGAGAGATCATGGTCGAATCCAGCTCGACAATCACCGGGCCGGGCGGCAGATCGGCGATCAGCCGCGCCCCGTGCAGCGCATCTTCTTGAAGGGCCACGGCATCGCGCATCAACTGGCTTAGGTCATGGTCGCGCCGGTCGGGTTCGGGCATGCGCGCGAATTTTGAGAATTCATCCACGATGCGGCGCAGATCGCCGGTCTGGCGGATGATGACGCCGGTCATCTGTTCAAGGCTTTCGGCCTCTTCCCCGACCAGTTTCGCGAATTTCCTTTGGATACGTTCGGCCGAAAGCTGGATCGGTGTCAGCGGGTTCTTGATCTCATGCGCGATGCGGCGCGCGACATCGCCCCAAGCGGCCATGCGTTGGGCGCTGACAAGTTCGGTGACATCGTCAAAGGCCACCACATAGCCCTCCAGCCCGCCATCGGCATTGCGCCGTACCGACATCCGCACCAACAGGCTTTCAAGCCGCCCGGCGCGCGAAAGCTTTATCTCCTCTTGCGCGGCCTCATTTGAGCCTTCGCGCAAACGCGCGTAAAGATCGGCGAACTCGGGGACAGCTTGCGCCAGATCGCGGCCCTGATCGCCAGCCTCATCCAGCCCGATCAGCCGGGTGGCGGCGCGGTTGAGAAAATCAACCTCACCACGCGCATTCAGCCCGATCACCCCGGCGGTCACCGATGACAACACGGAATCAAACAAGCGGCGGCGGTCTTCGGTTTCGCGGTGGCCTTCGACCAGGGCCTGACGCTGCGAGCTTAACTGCCGCGTCATTTGGTTGAAGACCCGGCCCAGCATGGCAATTTCGTCGTCACCGTCTTCTTCGCTGACCTGAACGCCAAGATCCCCCGCCCCAACCCTTTGCGCGGCCCCCGCAAGCCGCCCGACGGGCCGCGACAGGCGTTCGGCAAACCACAGCCCCATCCAGATCGCCGCCAGAACCAGAATCAACGCAAAGCCAATATAGACCAGCCCGAATTCAAAGATCACCTTGCCGCGCGTTGCCTCAAGTTGCTGGTAAAGGCCGACGGTGGCGCGGGTTTCGTCCAGAAGGCTGAGGATTTTTCCATCGACATCGCGGCTGACGTATAAGAACCGGTCGGGAAAGGCCTTCAGGGAAACAAGGGCGCGAAATTCATTGTTCGGCCAGTCGTCGATCAAGACCACCTCGCCGATCAGGGCCTTGGCAATCTGCGCATCATTGGGTTTTTCGAAATCAAACAGATAGCTGCGTTCACCGCGCGCGCGCAACTCACCACCGCCATCGATCACATAAGCCTCACGCAGGCCGCGCTGAATAAGGCCCTGCCCCTGTGTCAGCACCTGCCGCAGATCGGCGTCCGAGGGCATGAAGGCCGCTTGGCGCGATTGGTCCAGAAACTGCGCAAGGGCGTTCACATCGGTGGTAAGATCGCGGCGATGCTCCTCTTGATAGGCTTCCGCGGCCGATAACGAGGTTCCGACAACGCTGCGGACCCGATCGGAAAACCAACCCTCAAGGCCGATATTGACGGTCAGGCCCGCAAAAATCGCCACCATGATGGTGGGGAAAAGCGCGATACCGGCAAAAACCCCGGTCAAACGCAAATGCAGGCGCGATCCGGCGGATTTGGCGCGGCGTGCTGCGATCATCGCCGCAAGCCGCGACAGAACCAGACCAGCAAGCAACAAGAAATACACCAGATCGGCCAGCAAGATCAGCCGCAGCACGCGCGAGGCGGCGCCCTGCCCCAATGGGCCAAGGACCGCGAATGTGCCAAGCGCCAGAACCGGCCCCAAAACCACCAAGCCGATCGTCGCCACGTTTTGCCAACGCCGCTGGCGCCGCAACCGGCTGATACGATCCCAGGTCCAGTGCTGTTTCAGGCCCTGCAAAGGGTGCCTCTGTCTTCCTCCGCCACTGGCGGCTACCGCTGATGCCTTACGTCCCGCAGTCGTTTTCGGCTGATGCCGATGCGCCACAGGTTATGTGGCACATTTACATCAACTTGCGGCGCCGTGTCACGCGGATATCAAGCTCGGTCAGCTTTTTTCGCAAAGTATTGCGGTTGATGCCCAGAAGATCGGCACATTTGGCCTGATTTCCGCCGGTTGCTTCCAGTGCAATTTCGATCAAGGGGCCTTCGATTTCGCGCAAGATGCGGTCGTAAAGACCCGGCGGTGGCAAAGCGCCTGCATGAAGTTTGAAGTAACGATCCAGATGACGCGCCACCGAGGCTGAGAGTTTTTCGCCGTCAATCACCTGCGGCGGGCCGGATGTTTCGGCCGATAAGGCCTGTACAACCTCGGCTTTGGTGATCTCGGTATCCACCGAGGTCAAAACCAGGCGGCGCAGCGTATTTTCCAACTGCCGGACGTTTCCGGGCCAGGGATGCGAACGGATCAAGGCTTGCGCATCGGGGGCAAGGGTTTTGCAGGGCAGGCCTTCGCGCGCGGCCCGCCCAAGAAAATGATCGCACAGCAGGCCGATGTCTTCAACGCGCAGCCGCAAAGGCGGGACATCCAGCGTGACACCGCCAAGCCGGAAGTAAAGATCCTTGCGTAACAGACCGTCTTCCATGCGTTTTTCAAGGTTGGCTTGCGAAATGGCCAAGATCCGCGGGCCGCTTTCCGTCATCGTATCAAGCATGCGAACGATGCGGCCTTGTGCGTCATCATCAAGGTCCGAGATTTCATCGAAGATCAGCGTGCCGCCCCGGACGCGCTGCGAGAGTGACATCAGACCTTCGCTGGATCTGACATCCGCACCTTGTGCCGTGACGACGGGTTGCGAGCGGCGATCCGAGAAATCGTGAATTGCCCGGGCGATCTGGCTTTTGCCGGAACCGGATTCGCCGGTGATCAGCACCGGAATGTCGGTGTTCACCACCCGCGCCACCAGCCGGTAAAGGGCCTGCATATCGGGGGTTTTCCCGATCATCGGCAGTTCGGGCGACAAATCGGGCTGCTCGGCGGGGGTGGATGGCGGGGACTTGCGGCGGCGCACACTGAGGGCCTGCGCCACGCGCTTGAGCAGTTCCGGCAAATCGAAGGGCTTGGGCAGGTAGTCGAAGGCTGCGGCCTCGGCCACCTGAATGGCGGTCAAAATGGTGTTTTGGGCGGAAATGATGATGACCGGCAATCCGGGCCGGGATGCGGCGATCAGTGGCAGGGATTCGATGCCATTGCCGTCGGGCATGATCACATCGGAAATCACCAGATCGCCCTTGCCCTCTTCAACCCAGCGCAAAAGGGTGACCATCGACGAAGTCGCATGTACCTTGCACCCTGCCCGCGTCAGCGCTTGGGTCAAAACCGTGCGGATGGTGCGATCATCATCCGCGACAAGAACGGTTCCGTCCATGTCAATTCTCCTTCGGATGGCGGGGTTCGATGGGCAGGGCGATGCGAAACACGGTGCGTCCGGGCTGCGATTCCACCCCGACCCAACCGTCGTGATCCGCAATGATGCGCGCCACAAGGGCCAGCCCAAGCCCGGTTCCGTTTTCGCGGCCCGAGATGAACGGATCAAAAATATCGGGCAGCAGGGCGGCGGGAATGCCCGGGCCGTCATCAATAATCTCGACATGAACCGGCAAAGGGCTGGCCCCATCGGCGCGCCGCAGCCTGAGCGCCATATCGTAATAGCTTCGGATCCGCAGCGTGCCCTTGGCGGCCCCCGATGCTTCGGCGGCGTTTTTCAGGAGGTTCAAAAAGACTTGCGTCAGCTGGTCGGCATCGGCCAAGACGGCTGGCAGCGAGGGGTCGAATTCCTCAACGATGGTCATATGCGAGGCAAATCCGACCGCGGCCGATTGGCGCGCGCGGTTAAGCACATCATGGATGTTGACCGGCGCGCGTTTGGGGGGGCGCAGGCGCCCGAATTGTTCGACCTGTTCCAAAAGGGTGACCACGCGGCGGGTTTCGGCCACGATCAGATCGGTAAGTTCTGCGTCTTCGCGCCCAAGGTTCATGGCCAATAACTGTGCCGCCCCCAATATCCCGGCGAGCGGGTTCTTGATCTCATGCGCCAGCATTTCCGCCATCCCGATTGCTGAGCGTGCCGATTTGGTCAGCCCCTGAACCCGTCCCAGCCGGTCGGCAAATTCGCGCGGTGCCACCATCAGCAAGATCGTCCCCGGCTGGCCCGTCATTGGCGCTGCTTGCAGGTTGCACAAGACCGGCGGGCGGTCGCCGGTGCCAACCTCGACATCATTGATGAAAAGGGCGGAATGTCCGCTGCGCGCCCGGGCCAAAACCTCCTCCAGCGGGGCATCGACCGCCAGCCGGTCAAAGATCGGCTGGCCGATCAGATTGCGCGCCGAGGTGTTCAAGAAGGCCTCAGCCGCAGGGTTGACCGCTTCGGTCTGGCCCGCGATGTCGACCAAGAATGCGGGCACAGGGATGGAGGCCCAAAGTGCGTCGGGTAAGGGGGCCATCACGCGGCCTTTTCGCAAAAGGCGTCCGAGAATGACCGATCAATCAGCCGCAAGACCTCTGCCGGGTCAAGGCCAACCATGATCCGCGCGCGGATATCGCGGTCTATCCCCGCCTCATCCGCATACCAGCCCAGATGTTTGCGCGCGATGCGCAGGCCAAGGTCACGCCCGTAAAAGCCCAAAATCGCTTCGTAATGTTCCGCAACCAGGGCCGCAAGCCGCGCGCCTTTAGGGATGTCGGGGGCGGGTGCGCCAAAAAGTTCATGCGCGATCTGGGCCAGACGCCAAGGCGCGCCTTGCGCCCCACGCCCGACCATAACCCCGTCGGCACCCGAAAGCGCCAAGGCGCGGCGCGCAGCATCGGTATCGGTGATATCGCCATTGGCAATCACCGGCACGCTGACCGCTTGTTTTACCGCCGCAATCGCCCCCCAATCGGCCTGACCTTTGTAAAATTGCTGGCGGGTGCGGCCATGAACGGTGATCATCCGCACCCCTGCCGCTTCGGCCCGGCGCGCCAATTCGGCGGCGTTGAGGCAATTATCGTCCCAGCCAAGCCGGCATTTGAGCGTCACCGGCAAAGCGGTTGCCCCCACCACCGCATCGATCAAGGTCAAGGCATGATCCAGATTGCGCATCAGCGCCGAACCCGATGCCCCGCCGGTCACCTGTTTGGCCGGGCACCCCATATTGATGTCGATGATCGACGCCCCCATGCCTTCCACGATGCGTGTCGCCTCGGCCATCGCCCCCGCCTCGCGCCCGGCAAGTTGAACGGAGGTGCGTACATTGCTGTCTCCAAGCCCGAGTTCGGTGCGCGCCTTGGCCCGCACCGAGGGGCGCGCGGTGATCACCTCGCCCGAGGCAACCATTTCCGACACGACCAGCCCCGCCCCAAAGCGCGCGACGATCTGGCGAAAGGGCAAATCGGTAATGCCTGCCAGCGGTGCCAGAAAAACCGGCGGATCAAGCCGCAATTCCGCTAGTTGAACGTGCAAACGCCTAATCCTTGTGCAGTTGCGACTTTCTAGCCGGTTCGGGGCGCTTCGACAATCGAAAGCTTGCCCACCATTGTCAGCCCGCACTGCGGGCGCTAGACCATCGGGCAAACCTGACTGGCAGATGGATTGCCAATGAAAACGGCGTCAAACCGATGAACATTGAAGAAACCGCTATCATTATTGTGGCCGCCGGGCGCGGTTTGCGCGCAAGCAGCGACACGCCAAAGCAATGGCGCGACCTTGGCGGGCGGTCGGTTCTGGCGCGCACCGTTGCGGCCTGTTTGCCCTTTGGGCGGGTGATCCTTGTCTTGCACCCCGATGATATGGCGCGCGGACTTGACGTGGCGCCGGGGCAGTTGACGCTTGTGGCCGGAGGGGCGACCCGCCACGAAAGCGTGGGCCTTGGGCTTGCCTGTCTTGAGGGCAGCGGCATTCGCCACGTGCTTATCCATGATGGCGCGCGCCCCTTTGTCAGTGCGGCCTTGATCGCGCGGGTGCTGGGGGCGTTGGAAACCCATGTGGCGGCGGCACCGGCAATTGCGGTGACCGACGCGCTTTGGCAAGGCCAGGACGGCATGGTCATCGACACCCATCCCCGCGACGGGCTTTACCGGGCGCAGACCCCGCAAGGCTTTCGCTTTCCCGACATCCTCGATGCCCATCGCCGCCATCCGGGCAATGCAAGCGATGACGCCGAGGTCGCGCGTCTGGCCGGGCTTGGCGTTGCGATTGTGGCGGGCGAGGAAGAGAATTTCAAAATCACCTGGCCGGAAGATTTTTTGCGTGCAGAGCGGCAGTTGGGGGCGGAGATGGATGTAAGGCTTGGCAATGGATATGATGTACACGCCTTTTGTGCAGGCGATCATGTGATGCTTTGTGGGGTGAAAGTGCCCCATGATCAGGGGCTTTTGGGCCATTCGGATGCCGATGTCGGTATGCATGCGCTGACCGATGCGATTTACGGGGCCTTGGCGGCGGGCGATATCGGGCGCCATTTCCCGCCCTCGGACCCGCAGTGGAAGGGGGTCGCATCCTCGGTATTCCTGGCCCATGCCGGACAGCTTGCGCGCGGGCGCGGCTACCTACTCTCAAATGCCGATGTGACCTTGGTATGCGAAGATCCCAAGATCGGGCCCCATGCGCAGGCCATGGCAGATGCGCTGGCACTTATTCTTGAGGTGGAGCCGGGGCGCATCAGCGTGAAGGCCACCACCTCTGAACGCCTTGGCTTTACCGGGCGGCGCGAAGGAATTGCCGCCCTGGCCACAGCCGCATTGGTGAAATCATGAGGGTCAGCCGCGCAGTTGCGATCTGGTTTGGCGTGGGGCTCATGCGCCCTGCCCCCGGCACATGGGGTTCCGCGGCGGCTTTGGTGCTGGGCATCGGTCTGCACCGCATCGGGCATTTCCCGCTTTTGGCGCTGGCCACGATATTGGTGACGGCACTCGGCTTTTGGGCCGTGGCACGCGAAACGGCGGGTCAGGCCGATAAAGATCCGTCCGAGATTGTGGTGGATGAGGTGGCAGGCCAATGGCTTGCCCTCGCCTTCCCATCTGCCGGCCTTTGGCTTGGCGGGGTGGGTGCGGATCAATTCCCCTGGCCGGGCTGGGTTGCGGCATTCGTGCTTTTTCGTTTGTTTGACATACGCAAGCCCTGGCTGGTCGGGCGCGCCGATCGGCGTCATGATGCGGCAGGTGTGATGATTGATGACCTTTGGGCGGGGCTGTTTGCGGGGGTGGCAACCGTGGTTCTGGCCGCCTTGTGGCACGGTTTGATGAGGTTTTAGATGCTGACCGAGGCACAAGAACTTGTCGATCTGGCGCGCAAGGCGGGTGCGGTGATTGCCACCGCCGAAAGCTGTACCGGCGGTATGATCGCGGCGGCCCTTACCGATATCGCCGGGTCATCGGCGGTCTTTGACCGCGGGTTCGTGACCTATTCCAACGATGCCAAGACCCAGATGCTGGGGGTCAGTGCAGATACACTTGACGCCTTTGGCGCGGTCAGCCCCGAGGTGGCGACAGAGATGGCCGAAGGCGCGCTTACCCACTCGAACGCGACGATGGCAGTTTCAGTCACCGGCATCGCCGGGCCCGGAGGATCGGCGTTCAAACCAGAAGGTCGGGTCGTCTTCGGATTGGCCGTCAAAGACGGTCCCACGCTTACCGAAACCCATGATTTCGGCGCACTTGGCCGCGAAAATGTCCGGCGCGCTGCAACACTTCATGGCGTCACGATGCTTCTTCAGGCACTGCAAATCCGGAGATAGCGGTGCCGACCCAGTCGGCACAGCTCTCGACATATAAGGCTTGAGCGCGGCCATTTGGCCGCGGTCACTGCTGGATCAATCGACCACAACCAAATCGGGCCGCCCGTAAAGCGCCTCGGCGCGCGCTTCAAAGGCCCGTACCACGCGGCGCATCGCCTCATCGAACACCACGCCGATCAGCTTTTGCAAAATCACATTGCGAAATTCAAAATCGACGAAGAAATCAACGATGCAGCCCCCCGCCTCTTGCGGCACGAACCGCCAGTAAGACCGCATATGCCGAAACGGGCCGTCAAGATATTCGGTGTCAATCTGGCGCGTATCGGGGTGCAAGATCACCCGGCTGCCAAAGCGTTCGCGAAACACCTTGAACGAAATCACCAGATCGGCGTCCAGCACCTCTGTGCCGTGGGCGCCCGGCCTGCGCGCGCGGATGCGGGCGGCCGATGTCCAGGGTAAAAACTCCGGGTAGCGCTCGACATCGGCGACCAGCGCATACATCTGATCGGCCGTCCACGGCAGCGGGCGTTCTTCCTTATGGGTCGGCATTTTGACTTTCCTCTGTCTTCCCCCGGTGACAGTGACCGCCGGTTTCGGTTACTGAGGAGGGAAAATCAAGGGGGCCACATGCCGCATCGCGCTTATATCATCGACGAATTGATCTCTGCCAAGTCAATTGCCGCCCGGGTCGAGGCTTTGGCGAAAGACATCACCAAGGCCTATGCGGGCACCGACAAGCTTATCGTGGTCGGCCTCTTGCGCGGCTCTTTCGTCTTTATCGCCGATCTGGTCCGCGAAATTGACCTGCCGCTTGAGGTCGATTTTCTGGAAGCCTCTTCTTATGGCGACAGCACGACATCAAGCCGCGAAGTGCGTATCCTCAAGGATCTGCGCGGTGAAATCTCTGGCCGCGATGTGCTGGTGGTGGAAGATATCGTTGATACCGGCTTTACGCTGTCGCATGTGGTCAGCCTGCTGAAATCACGCAATCCACGCCGCCTTGAAGTTTGCGCGCTGCTGGACAAGCCATCGCGCCGCGAGGTTGATATTCGCGCGACCTGGACCGGCTTTGAAATTCCCGATGAATTTGTCGTGGGCTACGGCATTGATTTTGCGCAAAGAAACCGGAACTTGCCGCATATAGGCAAAGTCCGCTTTACCGAGTGATGCCTTATCGCGTTTCGCGTCAAACCTGACCCAACCAAGGCTGCCTGAAATCCACGGTTTTGATGGGTTGAAGGATGCCGGATGCCTCAGGTCGGCCGCGAGGCGCCTTCGCCCAGCAATCGTGGTGCAACGGCGGCCAATTCGCGCACCAAGGCCCGGCGGGATTGGGCAATGCGCGGCACATCGGCCAGATCGGCGTGACTGGCGACCCAGATCTTGACCGACAGCGCTGGCAACAGACCGGGCACCGCCTTAAGCCGCGGGTCTTCATGGCCAAGCAATGCGGGCAGGATTGCCATGCCTTGCCCATTGGCTGCCCATTCGCGCAAGACCGGGAAGCTGTCTGCTGATGCGATGATCTTCGAGGGGGGGACATGTTCGGCCAGCCACTGCCCGACGATCGACCGTGTCAGCGGCCCCGATATGCCCAGCCAGTCGGTGGTATTGCTTGTCACGGCGCGAAAGACCGCAAATCCCAGCCGTGCAGGTGCTTCGCCGGTCAAATCCTCGGGCAGGACCTGTGCCGGGCGCACGGTGACATCGGCGTGGGTGCGCGCAAGGTCCAGATGGGCGTTTGAGCATAAAAGTTCAAACTTGAGCCCCGGCGCGCCGCGCTGCAGGCGGCCCAGGATCGGCGGCAACACATATTGGCAAAATGTATCGGTCGAGGTGATCCGGACGTTGCCCGCCATCGGCGCCCGCGCACCTTGCAACATCCGGCCCACGGCCTGAACGGCGCGGCTGACCTCGCGCGCGGCCTCGATGATGCGCCGCTGGGCGCCGGGCACCGCATAGCCTTTGGCGGTCTTGTCGAATAGCACAACGCCTGTGGCTTCTTCGTAGGCCGCCACGCGCCGGAGCACGGTTGCATGATTGACCCCAAGGCGGCGCGCAGCCCCGCTGACCGAGCCTTCCTCGGCCACCGCCAGGACAAACCGCAGATCATCCCAATTTTCCCGCATCTGCCGCTTAACCTTTCACAATCGCGTTATCTTGCTGGCTGACTTGCCGCATCAAGGCCCCGTCATGGTAAAAACCCGCAGGTTTCAGGCCCAAGGCAGGCCTGTGCGTTTTTTAAGATGTAACATGCAAAAATCGGGGATGGTAAGTAATTTCAGCACAGCTAAACTGTTCCCACGAAAACCATAGGGAGTGTTCAGATGAAAACTATGCTTATTGGTGTGACCGTCGCGGCCATTGCATTCGCGGGCACAGTGGTGGCGCAAGACGCGCCATTCGGAAT
>JBAUHP010000138.1:0-7112 GCA_049680345.1 Albidovulum sp.
CACGGTGTTACGCAAGATGGGGCTGTCGGATTCAGTCGGTCGTTGCGGCGCAGTCAGATGGTCGCGTTCTTGGTGCGTCTGGAGCCATGTCTTATAGCGTTTCGACTTTAACCTGAATCACCTAACACTGCCTGAAATCAAAGATTTCAACGTGTTAGGTGATACATAATGCTTCAAAGTAAAGTCGAAACGCTTTAGTTGAATGGAAGCGTGTGACCGACGCGCAATTGGCGGAAAAGCTGACTGTTATTGGAGGCCACGAGACAAAGCGGAACTTGAACAACAAGATGGGCCGTGGCGGCTTTTCAGCCGCGTTTTTGCGGCAATTCCTGGACGTGATCGGAGCGCAAGAAGTGAAATGTTGATCTGGGGCTTCGTCCTTAAAGTCTAAACGGGGCTGTTCATGCTTTTTATGCACGCCGTGCACTGCAACAATCTTGTGGCTTGCATCGCCGACGCTCTCCCTCAGGTCGTTGGTGATGAAATTTTCCGCTGGATCAACATCAAGGGAACTTCCGGGCAATGCGCCGATCTCACTTCGCCAAAATGCGTGATGCGGATAGACCAAAGACCAACCATGCACTAACACTCAAACTGGACGACCCGATCGGGGCACTCCAATCCTTCGGAGCAGTCCGGTCAGGCCGTGGGGATAAGAGAGAGGGCGCAGCCTTGATTCATATTCAAAGAACTGGGGACCGTGTTGGCTGACAACTGTCTTGCCCTGATCGACCGCGAGGTGGCGACGATCGGCGATATTGCGCCCGGCGGGTATCTTTTGGCCCTTCGGATCGGCGGCACATCGCCGCTTCAGGCCTATCATACCTATCCTCAGGCGTGGATCGATGAATATACCCAAAACGGCTATATGCTGCGCGATCCGCTGATGACCTGGGCGCTAACGGTTGGCGGCACGGTGCGCTGGAGCTCGGCGCTGTTGCTTGATCCTTTTCGCATATTCCGCAAGGCGGCCAAGCACGGTTTGCACTATGGCGCATCGGTGGCTTATGGACCGATAAGTTCGTTGACGATTTGTTCAATGGCGCGCGCCGATCGTGAATTCAGTGATGAGGAGATCGCCGCCGCCCAAGCGATCGTGGTCAGCGTCCATGACGCCGCCCAGCCCCCCGACCGCCTGACGGAAGAAGAAAAGCGCATCCTTGACGCAATGGCTGCAGGTCTGGACAACACGGCAGTCGCCAAGTCTGTCGGCGTGTCGGCGGCACAGATCGACGCGCTTTATGCCCGCCTTTTTGCGCGCACCCAGCAAGAGGTGCTGCGCCATGCGAAGCGGTTCAAGCTGATATAAAGCGCTTCGAAGTCTGGCATTCGGTCGCCCGGCCCGCCGTCGTCGGGCTGGACCTGTTTGGCGCTTTGCCCTAGCTTTCCTTATCTTGTCACAAAAAGCCGTCGGTCTTGCGCGACTGCCCAAATCGCGGCTGCCATCAGGGGGAGCTTGCCATGCACGCCCGAATTCGCAACGCCACCATCACCTTTGCCGCAACGATTGCGCTTGGCATGACATCCGCAGGCGCGGCCGAGGGTGACCAAGTGCCGCTGACCACGGCCGAACTTACCACGCTGCTATCCGGACAGACCGAGACATGGAGCACCTTTGGCGCAGGCTATTATGATCCGGCGGGGCGGATCGAGTTTGTGTGGAAGGACAAGCCCGGTTCGGGTGCCTGGAAGATCATCGCTCAGGCGGAAACCGACACGGGAACAGACACGGGAACAGACACGGGCATCTTATGCCTGAAGATCACCGCCTGGTACGGCGATGACTTCAATTGCGGCTGGAGCTATTTTCGCGTGGATGGCGATATCTTTTCGCTGAACCTGAAAACCGACAAGGCAACCAAAATGCCCGGATTTGCGCCCGGAAAGACCTTTTGAGGCAAATCACGCGCCGGGCATGGAGGAAGGGATCCACCAATCGCGCCCACGCGGGGTTGTGACATATTCGGGCCAGCGAAAGTGGATGGGCGGTTCGTAATCGCACAGGGGGGGCAGCCATTTGTCGCCGCCGACACCGCCGCCGGTCCGGGTGCGAAACTCTTCCATCGCCGCGTCGCGCGCATCGGGGTCTTCCAAAAGCCGCAGCGCGCTGGCGGCAAGCACCTTGGCCGCCGTGCGCACCATCGGATCAATGGTCGCCGGTATCCCGCCAAGCGCATTCATCACCCAAGACGGATAGGCCATACCGGGTGCAGCTTTCAACGCCGGGCGCGCGATGTAGAAGCGCGCGGTCGGGGTGTGCCAGCTCATGTCCGTGTAATCGTCGGAGGTGGAGTTAAGCTGGCTTGGCGGCAGATCCTGGCGCAAGATCGCCTCGGCCCTTTCGGGGTCGATCAGCCTTGTCATCTCATCAATGAACGGCTCGGCCATCGGGTCTTGGCCAAGGCCGCGCTGGATATCGCGGGCGATGGTTTTGGCGGCCTCGTCCCACTTTGGCGCACCTACGGCCTGCATCGCATCCCAGACCGTTCGGGCGATGGCGTGATTGGCCAGACCGGGGCGCGATTTCGACACCCAGTGCTTTTCCCAGCGGCAGCCGGTCATCATCGCGGCCGCTGCTGCGTTGCGGTCCAGCACGGCGGTGATCTGATCGGCCATCGCAATGGTCGGCACGCGCATCATATATTGGATCTCGGCCAGACCCGCCGGCAGGTTATCGGCCGTGGCCTGACCCGCGGTCAAGATCGCCTCGGACACCGACCAGCCACCTTGATGCGGCAACATCGCCTCGCGCAGCGCCTTGGATGACTGATACATCATCGTCAACGCGTCATTGGCACCCGGTGCGCGAACGGCGGAATGCGATTGCGGGATGGGGGCGCCGTCTGATTGGCCCCAGGTTTCGGGCGCGTCGCAGATAAAGCGGTAGATCATCGCATAGGCCGCACCGCAATGCGTGTCCCAGCGCACGGTATTGCACATCGGCAGCATGTAGAACGGATGGAAGGAAAGCATCGCCGCCAGCCCATCGTAATAGCCCTTGGCGGCATGGATGGGTTTTGAGCCGCGCACTTTTTCAGCAGGCTCGCCGGTGAAGCGCAAGCCGCCCTTGAGCCCGTGTTTCTCCATCGCGGCCTTGGTGGCCAACAGCCCGCCCAAACCGCCGATGCCAAGGCCCGAATGCGGGTCGGTGTGGCCGCCCGCCTGAAACCCAAGCCCCGCGCGCGGTTCGCGCCGGGGAGTGGCGGCCTGACAATTTCCGGGCACGGCGTCATATTCGCAGTACATCCCGATGATCGGGCCGTCGCCGTTGGACCATTCGGCGCAAAAGGCGGTGGGCATGCCGCCCGAGCCTTCTTCGACCGCAAAGCCTTCGGCGCGCAGCTTTTGTACATACCATTCAGCCGAACGATATTCGCGCCATGCGGTTTCGCCAAAGTCGAAGATGGTGGCACACCATTCGGACAGGTCGGTTGCGCGTGCATCGACGGTGTGAATTGCAGTTTGCTGGGCGGCAGAAAGGTGCATCAATGTCTCCTTCAAGCCAAGATCTAAAGCGGCCGCCCCGCCTGTCCAAGTGAAACCTTTTCTTGACAGACGCGAATAATATTCACCCAAGTCGTAAAGTTTGTCACAATAGGCGTCGTCCCAAACCGGGGCAAAGCTTGCCGACAGGAGTGTCCATGGCCCGTTTCCCTTCGACCCAGGCTTTGCGCGCATTGGAGTGCTTTTCGCGCCACGGCACGGTTTGGCAAACAGCGGAAGAGCTTAATCTGACCCGCAGCGCCATCAGCCATCAGCTTCGGCTGCTGGAGCGCGATCTTGGCTTTCGCTTGCTCAACCGCATTGGCACAAGCGTAAAGCTGACGCCGCAAGGTGCGGCATATGCCGCCGATGTGCGCAAGGCCTTGGATGCGATTACCGGCTCGGCCGCGCGCAATGCGGGGCGGGGGGTCAGTGGTGCGCTGACGGTAAGTTGCACGCCGGGGTTTGCGGCAAGCTGGCTTGGCCCCAAAATCGGGCGCTTTCGCGATGCCTGTCCTGATGTGGAGCTGTCGATCGTCACGCCCCGCCGCCTGGACGACGTCACCAGCCCTGAAGTTGATGTTTTCATTGCCTTCGGAACCGGAAACGCGCCCGAAATGGAGGTTGAGCTGCTTGTCGAGGTTGAATTCACGCCGCTGTGCAGCCCCACACTTCTGAACCGGCTGGGCGGGCTGGCAGCCCCTTCGGATGTCTTGCGCGCAGGGCTTTTGCATCTGGCCCATGCCGATGACTGGCGCGTCTGGTTCAATGCGGCAGGCCTTGCGGAAGAGGCTGCCGATACCGGGATCTTTTTTGCGGATATGAATTTGGTTTACGCGGCCGCCTTGCATTCGCAAGGGATTGCCATGGGAGATGAATTCATTTGCCGGGCTGCCATGGAGACAGGGCAGTTGGTGCGCCCGTTTGACGTGGCGATCCCCTCGCCCAGATCATATTTTCTTATGATTGCGCCGGAAAAAACCGGCAATCCGGTCGTGGCGGCGTTTAATGACTGGATAAAGGGCGAGTTGCGTCCCTGAGCGCGGCCCCGCCGCGATGACCCACCAACAAATAATATTTGCCAATACGGAGAAAACAATTCAGTTGCCACAGCGCCGCCGCCAACCCTAGGTTAACACTAGGCAGGAGGGTTGAATGGCGAAATCACGTGCGGCCGAAATTGGAGCTGTTGGTATCGGCAAGGTCTTTGGCTCATTCACCGCGCTTGCGGATATTTCGCTTAACATTGGCCGCGGCGAGTTTTTGACATTGCTTGGGCCTTCGGGGTCGGGGAAGACCACGTTCTTGATGGTCCTTTCGGGGTTTGAAGCGCCGACAAGTGGCAGCCTGACACTTGATGGCCGCGACGTGACGAATGTGCCTGCAGAGGCGCGCGGCTTTGGCATGGTGTTTCAAGGCTATGCGCTTTTCCCGCATATGAGTGTCGAGCAAAACATCGCCTTTCCGCTGAAGGTACAGCGTCGAGGCAGCAATGAGGTGCGCCGCCGGGTGGCGGAGATGGTTGAAATGGTCGGCCTAGGCGGGCATGGCCACAAGCGGCCCTCGGCCCTATCGGGTGGCCAGCAGCAGCGCGTCGCACTTGCGCGTGCCCTGGCTTGCGAGCCGCCGGTCTTGTTGCTCGATGAGCCGTTTTCGGCGCTGGACAAGAACCTGCGCGGCCAGATGCAAGATGAGGTGCGCCGCTTGCACCGCGAAACCGGCACGACCTTTGTGTTTGTCACCCATGATCAGTCAGAAGCATTGGCGCTGTCGAACCGGGTGGCGATTTTTGAAAAAGGCAAGTTGCAGCAGGTCGCCCCCCCGCGCGAAGTTTATGAGCGCCCCGGCAACCGCTTTGTGGCGGAGTTTTTGGGCGATATCAACATCTTGCCGATGACATCTGTCACCCGCGGCGGCGCGGTCGCCGAAGGTTTGTTCGAAGACCAGAACCTGCGCGCGGCCAGCGGCCCGACCGGTGTCGGCGATAGTCTGGCGATCCGCCCTGAATATATGCAACTGGCAATGGCGCGGCCCGAACAGGGCAATGCGATTGCGGCCCGGATTATGGATCTGACCTATCTGGGCGCCGAAACCCGGCTTGACCTGCAAACCCGCAGTGGCATTCCCTTGACGCTTTCGATGGCGACGGCGGCCTTGCCTGACGGCGCCGTTCCGGGCGGCGAAGTCTGGGCGGGATGGTCGGAGGATCGTGGATTCTTTTTGTAACGGACGCCCAGTGGCCATGGCCATTGAGTGATATAAAAACTGAACCAACACGGGAGTATGAATGATGCATGAGAAATATACCGAAGACTGTCTGGAGCTGTTGAAAGACCGCGCCAATAAGGGCGAGATTTCGCGCCGCCGCTTTACCCAATTGGCCGTGGGACTTTTGGGCACCACCGCCCTGAGCCTTAAAGGCATGCCGGTGCTGGCCGCTGATGGCGAAATGGTTTTCGTCAATTGGGGGGGCGATGCCGTCACCGCCTATGACACGGCCTTTGGTCAGGCGTTTCTGGCCGAAACCGGTATCACCGTGAAGCAAGACGGCTCGGGCCCGACCGAAGGTGCGATGCAGGCGCAGTTTGAAAGCGGCAAGCCGTCTTGGGATCTTGTCGACGCCGATCCGTTCTCGGCGCAGGCTTTGGGCAAGAAGGGCATGATGGAGCCGATCGACTACAGCATCGTCGACAAGGGCAAGATGCGCGAAGGCTTTGGCTGGGAATATGCAGCCTCGACCTATTTCTATTCCTATGTGATTGCCTATGATTCCACCAAATTCGGTGACAACCCGCCGACCAAGATGGCCGACTTCTTTGACGTCGAGAACTTCCCCGGCAAGCGGTCCATGTACAAATGGGGCGTAGGTGTCTGGGAGGCGCTTTTGTTGGGTGACGGTGTGGCGCGTGCGGATCTTTATCCGCTTGATATCGACCGTGCCCATGCGAAACTGGAAGGCTTCAAAGAGCATGTGGTTTCCTTCTGGGGTGGCGGCGCGGAAAGCCAGGCGGTGATGTTGAACGGCGAGGCGTCGATGGCGCTGATCTGGTCGACGCGCGGCAAAGTGCTTGAGGCGGATTCGGACGGCGATATCAAGTTCATCTGGGATGACGGCATGATCGCGCCGGGTTCGATGGCGGTGATCAAGGGCAATCCGGGTGGTGCAGAAAACGCGATGAAATTCATCGCCTCTGCCCAGGCGCCCGAACGTCAGATCGTGATGTTCGACCTGCTTGGCCAAGGCCCGGGCAACCCGCAAGCCGATGCGCTGGTTGCCGAAGACCAACGCCGCTTCAACCCCGGTGACCCGGAGAATTTCGCCAAGCAGGTGCCTTTGGATATGGACTGGTATGAGGCGAACTATGGCGCCGCACTTGATGCCTATCTTGCGATAGTCTCAGCGTGATCGCCATGCCCCGTCCCTTGCTGTCTTCCCGGGGGGCGGGGCCCTTTTTGAAAGCCGCCGATGTTTGTAGCGCACCATGATTAGGCTGCCGAAATCTCTGGTCTTGCTTGGCCCGCTATTGGTGTTTTTGTGCCTTGCATATGTCTTGCCGTTTTTGGGCGTCATCCGGTGGAGCGTGACTTTGCCCGAACCGGGGCTGACGCAATATGCAACCGCCCTGCGT
>JBAUHP010000139.1:0-3696 GCA_049680345.1 Albidovulum sp.
AGGAAACGGCGGATCGCCATGGTGCCAACGGAGGTGGCACCGAAGTTTGTGGAAGCCGGATAGGGTCCGCCGTGAACCATCGTGTCGCTGACCTCCACCCCGGTGGGAAAGCCGTTGGCCAGGATCCGGCCTGCCTTGCGTTCCAGAATCGGCATGAATTCGGCGGCGGTTTGGGTGTCTGCGGCATCCAGGTGAAGCGTGCAGGTCAGCTGGCCTTGCAGGTTGCGGGCCAAAGCGCGCATTTCGTCGGTGTTTTCGGCCGTGACGATCACCCCAAGCGGGCCGAAGACCTCTTCCCCAAGCACGTGGTTGTTCAGCCAGTTCTGCGCGGTCGTGGCATAAAGATAGGGCGTGGCGCGGCGCAGATCGCAGGTCGAGGTAAGAATTTCGCGAACCCCGCTTGTCGCGGCGATCCGGCTTTGGCCGTCGCGGTAGGCGGCGGCAATCGCGTCGGTCAGCATGGTCTGTGCTGGTACGTCCGACAGTGCCTTTGCCGCCGTCGCGGCAAACCGATCCGCAGCATCACCGGCCAAAACCACGGCGATGCCGGGGTTGGTGCAAAATTGGCCCGCCCCCATTGTCAGCGACGCGGCCCAGCCTTTGGCAATCTCGTCACCCCGGGTTTTGAGGGCATGTTCAAAAATGAACATCGGGTTGACCGAGCCAAGTTCGCCAAAGAACGGTATTGGCTCGGGCCGGGCGGCGCAAAGATCAAACAGCGCCCGTCCGCCTGCCAAGGATCCGGTAAACCCGACCGCCTTGATCAGCGGATGCTGGACGATGGCGGCACCCACCTTGCGGTTGCCGCCCTGGATCAGGCTGAACACACCCGGATGCAAGCCGCATTTCTGGATCGCGGCATGGACCGCGTCGGCGATGATTTCGCCGGTGCCGGGATGCGCGCTGTGGCCTTTGACGACAACCGGGCAGCCTGCGGCAAGGGCGGCGGCGGTGTCACCGCCTGCGGTCGAAAAGGCCAGCGGGAAGTTTGACGCGCCAAACACCGCGACGGGGCCAATCGGGCGCTGCATCATCCGAAGGTCCGGGCGCGGCAACGGCTGGCGATCTGGCAGGGCTGCGTCATGGCGACGGTCCAGATAGGCGCCTTGCAAGATATGCCCGGCGAAAAGCCGCAACTGCGCGGTGGTGCGGCCACGCTCGCCTTGAAGACGCGCTTCGGGCAGGCCGGTCTCGGCGCAGCCGATGTGCGTGATCGCCTCGGCGCGGGCCTCGATTTCATCCGCGATGGCGTTCAAAAAGGCAGCGCGGCTGTCGCGGGTTGAGGAACCAAAGCTCCAGAATGCCTCTTCTGCGGCGCTGGCGGCATCGTTCACATCGCTGAGGCGGCCCACGGAATACGGCAAAGCTGCGCCGGTTGCGGGGGCGGATAGAAAGCTGTCATCCCCCGCGACCCACTTGCCCGCGATCAGGTGTTTTCCGTGTGGTTGGTACATGTTTCGGCCTCTTGTTTTTGGAAGTTTCAAGCAATTTTGGCATTAGTGGATATTGTATCCAAAAATGTTCAGGGGTGCAACGCACGAACCCTCCCCCCCCTTTCGACACCTTGTTCAGGTGGGTATCAATGGCCCTCTTTAGCCCGGTTTTCTGCGACCAGTTTCAAAAGCTGCTCTTTTGTGCGGCTGAGGTGTCGGACCAAGATGGCGCAGCCGCCATCGGCATCGCGCGCCTGTGCCATTGCCAGCAGATCACGATGTTCTTTCTTGGCGGGCTCACGTTGTTTCATGACGCTCAGATGCATCCGCACATAGCGGTCTGAATGGGTGCTGACGCCCTTCAAAATGTCATTGGTCAGGCTGCGATCAGCGGCCCGGTAAAGGGCCGAGTGATACTGAAAGTTCAATGCGCCCCATTTTGCCACATCATCGGCGTCATAGGATTGTTCCATCTCGCCCAGCAGTTTTTCGCACAGGGCGAAATCGGTTTTGGTCATGGCCGGAATGGCCCTTCTGAACAGATCGGCCTCCAGCAACATCCGCAGATCGAAAATCTCACCAATCTCGCGCAGTGAGTGTTTGGTGACCGAAGCGCTGCGATTGTTGGTCAGTTGCACCAGCCCCTCGGCATCGAGCCTTTTCAATGCCTCGCGGATCGGCATGCGAGAGACATCGTATTCTTCGGCCAGCATTTCTTGGCGAATGGCTTCGCCTTCGGCCAGCTCTCCGCTTAGAATCCGCTCGCGCAGATCATTTGCGATGATGTCGGGCAGGCTGTGTTTCTCGATGCTGCGCTTGGGCTTCATGATCGGTCAAATCCTACTTGCATTTGGGATACATCATAGGGTGTGGCGTGGTTTCAATATGCCTTAGCCATAGCTTGCCACGGGGTCGCCCAAGGCCGCAAATATCGGGGTGATGCCAAGGCCGGGTCGGTCGGGGGCGGTCATGCGGCCGTTGACGCGTTTGGGCGCACCTTGGGCGATATCAACGGTGCCGTAGCTGTTGAAATCGGTGGCCGAAAAGGTGAATTCCGCGGGCGTCGAACGGGCCAGATGGGCGATGGTTGCGGTGGTGATATCGCCGCCCCAGGTGTCTTCGATCGTCATCGGGATGCCGTGGGTCACGCAAAGATCGCGCATCAGCTTGGCCTTGGTCAGGCCGCCGACCTTTGAGATCTTGAGGTTGATCACATCCATTGCATCCTCGGCAATGCCGCGCACCAATGTGTTGGGGGTATCAATCACCTCGTCCAGCACGAAAGGCAAGGCTGTGCGCCGCCGGACCGACAGGCATTCTTCATAGGTTAGGCAGGGCTGTTCGACATAGACATCAAGCCCGGCGATGGCCCCGACAACCCGCGCGGCCTCATGCCGGGTCCAGCCGGTATTGGCATCGGCCACCAAAAGATCAGAGGGTTTGAGGACGGCGCGGGTGGCGCGGATACGCTCAATATCATCATTGGCGTCGCCGCCCACCTTGAGCTGAAATTTGGTATATCCTTCAGCGGCATAGCCCTTGATTTTCTGGGCCATTATCTCGGGTGCCTCTTGGCTGATGGCGCGGTAAAGCACGACATCGTCTTGCGCGGCACCGCCCAAAAGCGTGTAAACCGGCTGTCCGGTTGCCTGACCCAAGATGTCCCAACAGGCGATATCCACCGGTGCCTTGGCATAGGGATGGCCGCGCAGCGCCGCATCCATGCTGCGGTTGATCGCGCCCAAGTTCAGCGGATCTTGCCCGATCAGATGCGGTGCAAGTTCGGCCAGACCGGCGCGCACACCAAGCGCAAAAGACGGCAGATAGGCTGAGCCAAGCGGGCAGCATTCGCCGTAGCCTTTAAGCCCCGCGTCGGTGGTGATTTCCAGAACCGTGCTGTCGAAAACCTCGACAAAATTGCCGTTTGACCAGCTGTAGCGGCCTTCTTTCAGGGGCAGGTCAACCTGATAGACGGTCAGTTTGGTGATCTTCATGCCGTGTCCTTTCAAAACCGTGTGGCCGAAAACGGGGCCATGTCGAAATCGTGAGAGCTGTCGGCCACTATGGCCGCGATCAATTCGGCTGTCGCTGCCGCCTGCGTCAGCCCCAGATGGCCATGGCCAAAGGCGTAATAGACATTGGGCGCGCGCGGCGACGGGCCGATCACCGGCAAACTGTCGGGCAATGAGGGGCGAAACCCCATCCATTGGCTGCCGTTCTTGGTGCAAAGCCCCGGCAAGAACCGCGCAGCCTTGGCCAAAAG